>JBJKQX010000209.1:0-10114 GCA_046704965.1 Binataceae bacterium (SeqCode) | reverse complement strand
GCTCCAGTATCACCTCCGGCAGGACGAGCAGAAGGGCAGGGGCCCGATGGTGGTATGTGTGGACGTCAGCTCTTCGATGATGGGCGAGAAGGAGCTGTGGTCGAAAGCCGTGGCGCTCACCTTGATGGATATCGCACGCCGCCAGCGCCGCTTGTTTCGAGCCGTGATGTTCTCGTCGGGCGACACGCTCAAGGTGCTCGACCTGAACCGCGAGCGCCGCTATCAGCCCGAACTGAAGAAGGTCTTGGAGATGGCCGAGTATTTTCCGGGCGGCGGCACCGACTTCGAGCGACCTATCGACGCTGGCGTCGAACTGCTGCGGGACCGAAAGCTAAAGCGCGGCGACATCGTGATGATCACGGACGGCGAGTGCCAGGTCAGCCCCGAATGGCTCGCGCGGCTGAGCGAGCAAAAGGATGAACTCGAATTCTCGATCTTCGCCGTGATGGTCGACGTCGGCTCCAGCGAGGTTTCGACGCTTGCGCGGCTGAGCGACCACGTAACCTCCGTGAGCCGCCTCAACTCCGAGGGCGCCCGCGACATCTTTCTGAAAATTCAGTGATCCCGCTCAAAATTCACTGAGCTTTCTCAAGATTAGGCTGCAAGCCGGGCAATGGGCGGCTGCTGTACGCGCGCGCAGCCTACCGGACGGGCGTAAAATCGGGTCTTCGCGGGCGCACCGTCGTGCACGCCCAGGCAAAGGCCACGACCCATCCTGGAAGCGACCATCCGAGCAGCAGATTCAGGATGAAGATAGCCAACCCGTCGTGATGCGACCTGCTTGCGGCGATAATCGACGGCGCAAAATAGAATCCCAGTACGTAAACAAAGATAAGGAACGCGGACATCGTGTTCATGCCCCTTTGGGCTGTCGCTCATGCCCCGGGGCCTCTTGAGAGAGATTGTATGAAAGGGCGATACGCCGCGTCCATTCGCCGCGCCGCATCGACCCGTATTTGCTGGCATCCGCCCAATCCACGCTCAGACAGAAACAGTCCCGTCGGCGCGTCGGCCCGAGCTTCAGAGGCCGGAACCCAGATCGAGCGAGGGGTTGGAATTGGCCGACGATCCGTTCTCGAAGAAAGAGTCGGGCACGTTGCAACAGAGACTGTAGCTCGTTCCGGCCCGCGGCTCGGCGTCGTAACCTTGCAGCGACCCGTCGGCGGTTATCCGTATAACTTCGTAATCGGTCGATCCCGAGGCACGGACGATTTTGAAAACGTAGTAGCTGTCGGGTTCAAGCGGTGGAGGAGTCCCGCTGTCGGGAACCTCTTGCGTGAACCCTTTGGGAACTTTGCCGTACTTGATCTTTCCGGGAGCGTATTCCTTGCCGCTCCCGAGAGACAGCATCCCGCGCTTCGATTTGATTTCCCACATCGGAGCGCCGCCGTCGAATCTGACCAGCGAGCGGCTTTGGCCGTCCCTTCCCTGGCGCGTTACCAGCAGGCTCGCAGCGCTGAACTGCCGCACGGAAAGCGAAGCGAGCGTGTCATCCTGTTTCGCGTAGCTGATGTGGACGGTAGCCGTCGGCTGCACGTTGCCTTGAGTGCCCTGATTGCCCTGAGACTGTGACGATGCCGCCGAGCCGGCGGCGGCCGCTTGTGAAGCCGCAGAAGACGTTTTCGCCCGCGTTCCCGACGAGGCGGAGCATCCCGCCGCGGCAATCGCGAGAGCCGCAAACCCGAGTATCAAAAGTCGCGAACCAGTGTTCATCGCTGGACCTTGTGAACTGCGCACAACGGATACGCACGCATGAAGACGGGAAATCCTGACCACCGCCCCATTGTTGATGGCAGGCGTATACGCTCAGATTGCCCGGGAAAACGAGCCGTGAGAAATGGAGACGAGACCGGAAGAGATGGTCTCAAAGCGACTCTGATCTGTTTGCGGCGCAGACCGGTCTCAAACTCTGCGCGATCCCTGATCGTCATTCACCTGCTTAATCGTATACCCGTCCGCGAGCGCTCCCACCAGCCTTTGGCCGGTTTGCTTTTCTTTCGGGACACTCTGTTCGCGGGTTCTCAAAGCGTCGATGCGACCGTGGCAGGCCGCGCGGGAGGCAGGAAATCCTCCCGCGGGAGACACGCGTCTCGATTCCGTTGGCTTACTTGATAGGCGGAAGGAAGTCCGGAAAGTCCTTCGAAGGCCTAAGTTTCCAATCCGGCTTTCGCTTCTCGAGGAAAGATTTCACGCCCTCGTGCGCGTCCGCCTGTTCACCAACCCACCAGAAAGCTTTCGAATCCGTATGGTACGCGCGCTCCGGCGACTCTTCGGCGAGAAAGCCATAGATGAGCCGCTTGGTTATCGCTATCGAAACCGGCGCGGTGTTCTGCGCGATATCGAGCGCGAGTTCCCGCGTCCTGCTCTGAAACTCGGCGTCGGGCCATACGTGGCTTACGATTCCGAATTCGAGCGCCTCCTGAGCCTTCATGATGCGCCCGGTCATCAAAAGCTCGTTGGCTCTGGCCACTCCGACGATACGAGGCAGCAGCCACGTGCTGATCGCCTCCGGTATGACGCCGCGGCGCACGAACACGAAACCAATACGGGCGCTTTCCGCCGCGACCCGGATGTCCCACTGTATCGGCAGGGTTATTCCAACGCCCACGGCAGGACCGTTGATCGCTCCGATAATCGGCTTCTTCATGTTCCAGGGCTTGATAGGTGCCTGCTCAAGACTGGAGTCTTCCTTGCGTTCGCGCCTGTCGAACGTCCCGCCGCCACTCGACAAATCGGCGCCAGCGCAAAAGGCGCGGCCCTGCCCGGTCACGACTATCACCCGCACGTCGTCGTTTTGGTCAAGCTCGCCGAACGCCTGATGAATCTCAACCCCCATCTGCGCGGTGTAGGCATTGAGTTTTTCAGGCCGGTTGAGAGTTATCGTCGCGACTCCATCTTTGATGTCGACGAGGATCTGTTCGTAAGCCATCGATGTCTGCTTCTCCTGCGAAGTCGCCGGCGGGTAACCGTTACAGAACCATCGGATGCGGACAGCGCGGCTCCGCCAGCGTTTCAGCCGCGTCTCTGTTCACCCGCTCCGCTCAGTCACCGGGCCGGCAATTTACCGTCACGCCCCGGCGATGAGACCAGTGACAAAATAAAAGGAGCGTCGCACCCCAAATAAGCGCCACGGGAAAAATATCAATCAACCCGGGCGGATTCCAAAGGGTGCGACGCTCGCCGCGTCATCTTCCGGTCAGGCGCGGTTACTTGAGCGATTCGACGGTCAGGAAGTTCTGCCCGTCCTTGGTGTATTCGCGCCCGCTGACCGTCACCTTGTCTTCCATGTGACTGATGACGTCGCTCGGGATTGCGTGCCCCCGTTTGGGCGGCAACAGCGTGTACATCTTGTGGTTCTCGGTGACCAGCAGCACCGGTATGCCCTTCTTCGCGCACGCCATCGCACATTCCTTATGCTTCGGGCCATGAAGACCCATCGTGATGAAGCAGTATCCGCCTCTGAGCATGCCGGTAACCGATACGGTTTGCCCCTCCGCGGCCATCGCCATCCCGGCGACGGCAAACATCAGAGCGACACCTGCGCCAACAGCCAGCAGCTTGCGCATACCTGAACCTCCAGAGTCTAAGGCTCGATTTTCGAGCACTTTGTAAGAAGACTGTTCGACGCGCACGCATCCCGCACGCGCGTCGCTTCAGAAAGACAAGGTTAATTCTTAGCGCGAGTCACTCCGGTCGGCAAAACAACGACGCGAGGCGCGTAAAGTCCTCACTGGCCCGACCGCACGTTGGCCGGACTTTGGTGTGCCAAGATCATCGAAGATAATTACGTACTGATTGATTGGCCTAGTTACAGACGTGAACCATCTTGATGTTACAGTTCAGATGTCTAATTGCCCAAATGCCGCCTTGACAGCCTGACTTGCCGAGCATATCTACGGGCTTAACGTATTAGAAGTTGAGCATGATGGGCATAAGGTAGGGGAAATGGGTCTTCGGCGTAGGATCTCCAAACGATGGCCGGCAGTCGCTCCATTGGTGGGGAAAGATAAGGCGTGGGCTCTCGAGAGAAAGTCCAGAGCCGCCGGCCATAATCCGGCGGCCCTCCAATATGAGATCAACGGGCGGAGACTCAATGCCGACCGCACATGGTTTCGCGGAGATCATTGTAACTTTTTGCCGCAGCGCAAGGATATGGCGCAGCCGGACGCCTTGGAGCGTTACGTCGCGTACGGCTGGCTGCCCACCGAGCCGTTCATAACACGCAACGATCCGATTACGACCTTCGGAAGCTGCTTCGCAGCTCATATTTCCGGATATCTCAAGCAAGCCGGATACGCCATCGCTGACGCCGAGCGAGATCGCAGTTCTTACGTAATCCGCTGCGGCGAGGGGATGGTGAACAGCGCGGCAATCGCGCAGCAGTTCCAGTGGGCTTACGGCGAGGCTGAGTTCAACGAGCCGCTTTGGTACGACAAGGACGGCAATCGGGCTCCCTACGAAGGGCGCGTCCGGACGGAAACTCGCGCGATCTTTGAGCGTTCCGACGTCTTCATAATCACACTTGGGTTGTCCGAAGTCTGGTACAACAAAATCACGGGAGAGACTTTCTGGCGCGCAATCCCGCAGTCACGTTACGACCCCGAGATCCACGGCTTCAAGGTGCTTTCGCCCTCGGAGAACAAGACCAACCTGGAAACCGCCTACGGCATCATCCGCGCGCATCGCCCCGGCGCCGCGATCATCCTGACACTCTCGCCGGTGCCGCTGGTTGCAACTTTCCGCCCGGTCTCCTGCGTTACTGCCAATAGCGTATCGAAGGCGTCTCTGCGGGTAGCGGTCGACGAGTTGATGCGCGACCATTCGAGCGATCGCAAACTCTTCTATTTTCCGTCCTACGAAATCGTCAAAGACGTCATAACCGACCCCTATGACGAAGATCTCCGCCACATCAAACCGGAGGTCGTCGCTACCATCATGAACTTCTTTGCTCGGCATTACCTGATGGACGGTACTGCCAGCAGTGATGGCTCTCCCTCCTAAGGGTCCGCGGAACCGCGTTCGGCGCAAACGCCGATTCTGTTGCTTCTGACGCTCCCAAGGAAGTGGTCGGCTCGCCACGCAACTCACACGCCGAGGCCAACGCGAGCGAGTGGTTTTAGGGTCCGCGCAGGGAAAATCAGAATCTTCTCAACATCTTGAATCAAGCGATTGGCAACGCGTGAAGCCGGGGCATGATGGTGTCCTGGTTGGGCCAACTGCCGGGCGGACGTAGGCATAGTCAAATACCCGCCGCCGGGCGCTCCGCGACGCGCGTTGGCGTGATACCTTTGTTTCTCACGGAAGGCTTCGGTTGCGAATCGTACTTGGCAATTCGTCGCTCGCCCGCTACCTGCCCGGCGGGGGTCACTGGTGCTGGTTCCTGCAGTACCCGCTCGCCCTGAAAGCGCTCGGTCACCAAATCCTGTGGCTTGAGTTGATGCAGTCGAGCGGCGACCCGGAAAGCGACCGGCGCACGATCGCGGGTTTTTTCGGGCAGGCCGCCGACTACGGCCTCGAACGTGATTCGGCGCTGCTCTTGTTCGATCAAAGTCTCGATTTTCAACCGCTCGAAGGAGCGCGCGAGTTCGGTATTTCAAGATCGTCCCTTAGGCAGGCCATCCACGATGCGGACCTGCTCCTGAATTTCTGCTGCAACGTGCGCGAGCCGTTGCTCTCGATGTTCCGGCGGCGCGCGCTGCTCGACTTCGACCCGGGTCATCTTCAAATTTCAGCGCTCGTCTGGGACCTGGGCATCCGCGAGCATGACGTATGGCTGACTATCGGCGCGAGACTTGGCAATCAGGGATGCGAGGTTCCGACCCTCGACGTCGAATGGCGAAAATTCGAACCTATGGTCCATTTGCCGATGTGGCAGGTGACGCCCGACCCGGGACGCGGGGCATCCTTCAGTTCGATCACGCAGTGGACGTGGGAAGAACTGCCGTTCGGCACTCGCACGGTGAGCGTTTCGAAACGCGCCGCCTACCTCAAGTACCTGGAACTGCCCCGTCGGGCCCGGCGCCCGATCGAGCTTGCGGCCAACATCGGCCATGACGACCCGGCGGGCGACGGTCGCCTTCTGCGCGACCACGGATGGAAGCTGGTGGACCCGCACGAGGTCGGACGAACCGTCTCGCTCTATCAGGACTACATCCACCGTTCACGCGCCGAGCTGATGTGCCCAAAGCCGGTGCACGTTGAGTTGCGCACCGGATGGTTCAGCGACCGAAGCGTTGCCTACCTTGCGAGCGGGCGCCCGGTCGTCGCTGAGGAGACCGGATTCAGCGAACGCTTGCCGACAGGCGTGGGGCTGATTCCATTCCGAAACGCTGACGAGGCGATTGCCGCAATCGCCGAAGTGGACGGCAATTATGCAAAACACAGCCGCGCGGCGCGCGAACTGGCCGTGACCTACTTCGATTCAAAAAGATCGATCGAGGCCATCCTCAACGCGTGCGCGTGATCGTTCACGCACGGTAATTGCGGACAATGACTCTGAAAAATGAATGTGAAGTTTGCGGTTTGGCGACGCTCGTCCGTCAGCGACGCAGCTCCCGTGCACGCGCCGCGGATTCGTCCGTATCGCCGAGGATCTCGCCCAGTCGCGCGCTCCGCTTCGCCCTGCGCGAGCGCATTCCCAAACGTTCGAGATATTCTTCGAGCACCGCCCTTAACTGACGGTTGAGACGCTCGATTTCGATTTCTTCCTGCGTCTTTACGGAATGCTCGATACCTTCCTGCGCCACGGGGCGCCGGCGCCCGTAAAGCTGCTGCATCCGCAGTTCCGCCTTCGCGAGCGTTTCCTTGTACTTCACGTCGAGATGACCGAGCGCCACCGCAAGGTCGCTCACCGCGAGGAATCGACGCCTTAGCATCCACCATTCGAACAGCGTCAGAATCGTGACGCCGAACATCAGCAGCGCAGCCGCACCTATCCCGATCGCGGCCCCACGCCACCACGGCAGCACTCGCGCTTCGTGTTTCAACGCCGCGTTCGACGCCGTCAGGCTGTCGCTGTGATCCTTCAGGGACGCAATCTGCGCCTGCGCGCTTGTGAGCTTCGCGTGGACGGCACGGTCGTCGTTGGTGATACGTGAAAGCTCGCCACGCAATTGGGCGCTCTCGGCTTCAAACGGATTGGGAATCTTTAGCCTGTCACCGATATATAACGGGGTGTCAGGATGAATACGGTTCGCCTTCGCGAGTGCGTCAACCGAAACCCCAAAGAACTGCGCAATTTTGCCAAGCGTATCGCCCGACGCGACCGTATAGGGAAAATACTTTTGCATGGGCGCCGGTCCGGAAGCCCGCTTTGCGGCGCCGACGGGTGCGGACGACCCGGTCTCACCGGTCTCGGCCGAAGACCGAACGGGTGCCTGAGGACTGTCGGAGCGCGACGCACGCGACGTAACCAGCCCTGGGGGCGCGGGACTGGTCGCAGCGGAAGTCGGTTGGCTGGACGGATGCGCTACCGGGGGCGACGCAGGGATATTGCGCTCGCTTATCTGCGCCCGCGCCACGCCAGTCAGCGCAAGCGCAAAAAGCACTGAAGCAACCAGGCGCAGCCCGGTTCTGATCGGATGCATCGGCCTATGACGCACCATAAGTCACTTAGAAAGCTTATTCGATTGCAGCTGATGTGGGAATGGCGAAGTTTCGAAGCGCCAGGATTGCATATTGACGGGGTTAAGCGCGGCGTACGCTGCTCCTACCGCACCGCCGTTCGGGCCAAGGGAGGCTTTGACAATCCGTGCCTGAGCCGCGCTCGCCCTGAATGCTCGCGCCCGCACCTCACGCGCGATTGCGGGTCGCATGAACGGCAGCGCACCGCCAACGCCACCCCCGATAACGACCAGCTCGGGGTTGAAGATATTGATAAACGACGCGATCGCTATACCGAGATAGCGGCCTGCGGTTTCAAACACCTCCAGCGCAACCCGATTTCCGCGCCGCGCCTCGCCAGTCATCTTTCGCACCGAAAAATCGCCGCCTTCATCAACCAGAGCGGCAGGAAGCGGCCCGTCTGCCTCAAGTCCGAGCTTCATTTCGGTAAGTCGACGCATCCCCGAGGACGACGCGTAAGCCTCCAGGCATCCGACCGCCCCGCAATCGCATTCGATACCCTCGGGCTCGACGGTCATGTGGCCGAGTTCACCAGCCATCCCGGTTCGCCCGTGAACTATCCGCCCGTCAACCATGACTCCGCCGCCCACTCCCGTGCCAAGCGCAAGCAACAGGAAGTTCGGATGCCCGCGAGCCGCGCCGCGCCAGAACTCACCCATCGCCCACGCATTGGCGTCGTTCTCGACAGTCACGCTTCGTCCCAGCCGCTTCTCAAGGTGCTGTTTCAAAGGAAAGGAACGCCAGGCTTTGACGTGTGGCGCCGCAATCACGGTTCCGGTCAGGACATTCAGTGGTCCCGGCACCGCGATTCCGGTCGCCGCTAGCCGTCCAAGGCCGTGGCGGCGCGCGTCCTCTTCGAGCGCCAGAATATGTCCTGCTATATTCTCCACAATCTCTCGGGCGCTGTCGCGCGCACGAGCCGGCCCCCGACGCATCAGCAACACCTCGCCGGCGCGCGATATCGCGGCGCATCGGATATTGGTCCCGCCCATGTCGAGCCCGATCACGTAACTGCGGCTCATCGCGCCTCGGCTCTCCTGAACCGCATCAGCATCAGGTATTCGACATTCCCGGCCGGCCCCTTTATCGGTGATTCGACAGTGCCCGCGACTTCGAGCCCCATGCCGCGGGCAAACTCGACGATCTCATCGAGCGTCCGCCGGCGCAGCGCCTCGTCGCGGACCACTCCACCCTTACCGACCTTGCCCTTGCCGACCTCGAACTGCGGCTTGACCAGCGCAACGATGTCCGCCTGGTCGGCGGCAAGGCTGACTGCGGCGGGAAGAACGAGTCTCAGCGAGATGAAGCTGGTGTCGATAACGATCAAATCGGGTCTGTAGGGCAGATCATCCGCGGACAGATAGCGGATATTGGTCCGCTCCATCACGACCACGCGCTGGTCGTGACGCAGGCGCTCGGCGAGTTGCCCGTAACCAACGTCCACCGCGATAACTGTCGCGACGCCGTTTCTGAGCAGGACGTCGGTGAAGCCGCCGGTCGAGGCACCCACGTCGAGCGCGTGACGCCCCTCGACGACGAGCCCAAAATGGTCAAGCGCCTGGGCGAGCTTGTGACCGCCGCGGCTTGCATACTCGCGACCGCCCGGCAGGATTGATATCTCGGTGTCCGAGTCAACTTTGAGGTCGGGCTTCAGGGCAGGCTGCGATTGCACGCGGACTCGCCCTTCCATCACAAGCCGTCGCGCCATCTCGCGGCTCTCTGCAAGTCCGCGCCGCGCGATTTCAACGTCAAGCCGTTGCCGCATCGCGCATCAACCCTCCGTTTCAAAAAGGCGGTTCCTCGTCGCTGCCGCCTTCTGCCCGCTCGGTCGGGGAGCGTTCATCGTCGGACACCGCGAGCGGTGCTCTCTCCAATTCGCCCTGCGCGTTGCGGGTCAGAACCTCGACCTTGCGTTCGACCTCGTCAAGTTTCTGATTGAGCGAGCGCACCAGCCCCACTCCACGCTCGAAGGCCGCGATAGACTCTTCAAGCGTGAGTTCCCCGGAGTCGATTCGGGTGACAACCTCTTCGAGGTCCCTCAATTCCTCTTCGAACTTCTTTGCTTTTGCGGCCATTGCGTTTCTCAGTCCTCACACTTCGCGATCTTCGGTACGCGCGCGAAGCCTGCCCCGCGCGAGGCGGATATCCAGAAGCTCGCCAATCTCCACTCGCTGCGCGTCGCTGACGGCCCGCCCGTCGCGCGCGCTGGTGACAACCGCGTAGCCGCGCTCCAGCACGCGAAGGGGCGAGATGGAATCGAGGCGAGTCGCCAGAGAGGCAAAGCGTTTGCGATGCTCCACGAGGGCGGAACGCTCCGCGTCAACGAGAAGATTTGACAGATGATCTATATCAAACCGGACGGCGCGGCACTGCGACTCGGTCGCATGGGCGAGCGAAACGATCAGTCGGGCAAGACGAAGCCGCGTCTCGCGCATCGCACCGACTGGCGCCCGCAGCCGGTCCGAAAGCGCCTGCGTGCTAACGCTCAGGT
>JBJKQX010000208.1:0-4046 GCA_046704965.1 Binataceae bacterium (SeqCode) | reverse complement strand
CAATCCGTACGGCTATCGTACGCCTCCGCCGACGGCGCCATGGTGGCGGCGCGTGATCCCGTAGCCGCGCATCCGATCCGGTTTTTTTCGTCGTCATATTTGCCGGCGGACCCGCACCAATGGCGGGTTTCGGTCTGTCGAGGGTCGGACTCATAACGCTTTAAGCGGATATATGTTGACGAAATATTTATATATGTTGATTGCGAGCGGGACCAACTCTGCGATATGGTCGGACCGCTTCGATAAAACGGCGAAGGCTTTGGTAGGTATGCGCGGTTACCCGGCAAAGGAGGATCGCCGATGCAAGCGAAAGGCGGTGTGGTCAAACAGGACGAATTATCATGGACGGAATCCGGTCACGGCGCGCATTTTCACTTCCGGCGAAAGCAGCTTGGCGCCGCGGCGGGTGGTCAGAGAATTGGATGCTCGCTGTTTGAACTCGCGCCGGGCATGAGCGCATTCCCCGCCCATTACCATACCGCCAACGAGGAAGCGATCTACGTGCTCGAAGGAGCGGGGACGCTTCGAATAGGTTCGCGGCGCATCCCGGTCGCTTCAGGCGATTACGTTGCTCTCCTGCCGGTCGCCGAAGCCGCCCATCGGCTGACTAATACGTCAGAGCGGGTGCTGCGCTATCTATGCATATCCACGATGGTCGAACCCGAGGTGACCATCTATCCCGACTCGAACAAGGTCGGGATTGTCACCGGCGCGGCACCGGGCGGGCCCAAGGAAAAGCGCACGCTTGCCAAAAGCCTGCGAGCCGACGCCGAGGTCGACTACTGGGACGGCGAGGAGTAACCGCGCCGTTCCAACCTCTCAAAGTTTTTCGGTTCAGCGTCTTTTGCCCGGTCGGCACGCACTCGCGTCCGGCTGCCGCGATGCGCAGATTCGGCCAATTCGCGTCGCATAGCGGGGTTGAGGGCCTTGGCACCCGCCGCTAGAATCCTTAGGTTAAATATCAGGCAGAAACGGATATTATGCTCATTCAAGCGACTCAACTGCGGCCAGGAATGGTCATCGAATACAACAAAGACCTCTGGCGCGTCATGACCGTCTCCCATATCACGCCGGGAAACTGGCGCGGGATGGTGCAGACCAAGCTTCGCAACGTCAAGGCCGGGACTCAGACCGAAAACCGGTTCCGCTCGGAAGATCGTGTCGAGCGCATCATCCTGAGTCAGGTCAAGATGCAGTACCTCTATGAAGATGGTGCGCTCTACCACTTCATGAATACCGAGACCTACGAGCAGACCACGATTCCGCGCGAACTTATCGAGGATGTTATCGGCTTCCTCACCCCCGATATCCACGTCGAAGTCGAGTTTTACGAAACCACTCCGCTTAACGTCTCGCTGCCCAAGACGGTTGATCTCAAAGTCACCCAGACTGACCCGGGGATGAAGAACGCGGCTGTCACCAACACCCTCAAGCCGGCGACCCTTGAGACCGGACTGGTGGTGCAGGTGCCCCATTTCGTCAACGAGGGCGAGACGATAACGATCAATACCGACACCCACGATTACGTCGCGCGTGCCAAGTGAGGTCCCGGCCTCCGAGCCGCAGCCCGCGTAAGCCGCATCCTCCACGCGCGTCGGCTCCGGCCTCCGGAGACGGCGAACGCCGGCGCGAGGAAATCGCGCGAGCGAAGGCACCGCGCAAATCCACGCAACCTCCGCTCAGAGCCGGCCGCAATGTCTATATTGTCCAGACTCAGCCGGGCTTCGAGACGATCGCGTGGCGTGAGATAACCGCGTCGATTGACGACGCCGATAGAATTGGTTTCCGTACGGTCCCTGCGCGATCCGGGATGGTGGTTTTCTCAACCGCGCGACCCGAGCGGCTCGCCACGCTTCGCACCGCCGAGGACGTTTTCGCACTGATTTCCTACCGCCGCGGGCTCGGCACCTCGCGCGGAACACTGCAAAAGATTGAATCGGCGGTCCGCACGGCGCGTTACCTGGAAGACGCTCTCGGGGTGAAGTCGAGACTTACCCCCGGCAGCCGCGCCGGACGCCGCCTTCGCTTCAAGGTGGTCGCGCGGATGGTCGGCGAGCATGAGTTTCGGCGGACTGAGCTGAGAAATACGACGCAAGCCGGAATTCTGAGCCGCGGCGACCATACCTGGCGGCTCGACGAGGCTTCCGCGGAAGTCGAGTTCTGGGTCACGACTATCGAAGACGAGTGGCTGCTTGCCGTCAGGCTGACCGACGATCGGATGCGCCTTCGCGGCTACAAGACCGCCCATCTGCCGGGCTCTCTCAGGCCGTCGGTAGGCGCCGCGCTGGCTCTCCTTTCGAATCCGCGCGACGACGACGTCGTGCTCGACCCGATGTGCGGCACCGGGACTGTTCTTATCGAACGTGCCCATCTGGGCCGTTACGCGAAGCTGCTCGGCGGTGACAGCGACGCCGCCGCATTGGAGGCCGCGCGCGAGAACGTCGGCCCCCGTTACAAGCCGATCGAACTCAAATTATGGGACGCCGTCGCGCTTCCTTTGCCGGATTCGAGCGTGACAAAGATCGTGACCAACCTGCCATGGGGAATGAAGCACGGCTCTCACGCGGAGAACCGCCGACTTTATCCTCGGATGCTGGCCGAGTTCGTGCGCGTGCTGGCGAAGGGCGGTCTGATGGTGCTGATCACCGCGGAGACGCGCCTGATGCGCGAGCTTTGGCGCGAAGGAATGATAAAGCCGTCGCAGGTGATGCGCGTCTCGGTGCTGGGAGCGTCGGCTGCGATTTACGTATGCCCGCGCGACGCGATCGTCAATCAATAGAGAACGGAACGAAGCTGAAAGAAGGCGAGGGCGCCTGAGCGTTGCCGGACGGCGTTTGTCGGCTTCAGGCGGTGGCCCGCAGCCTCAAATCCCTGGCCTGGGTGCGATAGGGTTCGGGAAGTTCGACCTCGCGCGCGTCGGCCCAGTTCCTCTCGAGCCGATAGAACTCGCGGGTCGGCTCGAAAAACACGTGGATCACGATATCGCCGTAATCCATCACGACCCAGTGAGCGTGAGGCAGCCCTTCGATCGATAACGGGCGTACGTTGTCCCGGCGCATCCGCTCCTCGATCCCGCGTACGATCGCCTGAACCTGCACGTCCGATCGCCCGGTCGCAATAATGAAATAGACGGCGACCGAACTCAGAAGCTCGACCTCCAGGACGATGAGGTCGAGCGCCTGCTATTCCAGTGCGGCTTCTGTCGCCGCGAATGCCTAGTCGAGAGAATTCACCGTGCGGGAATCTGAATCGCTAAAACCCTGAAGATCACAACCGATACGACGTTTCGAGGTCTCCCGTTTCAGTAAAGGTTGTGGCGTCGGATGTAATCGACGACATCATTGGGTATCAGATAATTGACCGACTGGCCTTGGCTGAGCTTCTGGCGTATTTCCGTCGCGGAGATAGGAAAAAACGTGGTCTGAATGAACGCTAGGGTCTGACCGCTCGAGTTCACGTACTGATCCTGCTTCTTAATGTAGCCAAACCTCTCCAAAGCGGCAAGGGAAATCCTTGGTGGCCTTGGTTTGCCCTCCGTTGGGCGGATATGGACGGCGATGCTGCACGTTTGCACCAGCTCGTCGCAATCCTTCCATGTCTCCAGTTCCGCGAACTGATCGGCCCCTATCATCATGAAGACCGAGGCCTGATGTCGCAGGGTTGATAGGAAGTAGTGAGCAGTATCGATTGTATAGGACTTTCCGCCGCGGCGAACTTCGACGTCGGACACCATGAAATGGCGGTTGCCCTTGGTGGCAAGCCTGACCATCGCGAGCCGATGATCCGCGGGTGCCAGATCGCCCTCGGTCTTGTGCGGCGGCGATGAGGCGGGAATGAAATAGACGAGGTCAAGGTTGAGTATTTCCCGCACCTCTTCGGCGGCACGCAGATGCCCAAGATGGATCGGGTTGAAGCTTCCTCCGAACAGGCCTACCCGCATCCGCTCAGAAAAACAGTTAAAATGCTGCGCGTCAAACGCGTACCTGTCCCGTTCCCCGAATCACGTACTTGTAGGTAGTCAACTCCCGAAGCCCCATCGGGCCGCG
>JBJKQX010000207.1:0-2631 GCA_046704965.1 Binataceae bacterium (SeqCode) | reverse complement strand
CGCTTGCCATTCGCGACGGCGCATCGGTACGCCTGTACGCGCGAAGCGGCACCGAGATAACCGGGCGCTATCCGGAAATAGCGCTCGCCTTTGACGCGATGCCCTTCGATCGCTTCGTGATGGACGGCGAAATCGTCGCGCTCGATGACACCGGACGGCCCGACTTTCAGGCATTGCAGCGCCGGATGCACGTTGCCGACGGCGCCGCGGCACGCCGACTCAGCCTGGCAATGCCCGCCTACGATTTCGTTTTCGACCTGCTTGCCTTTGACGGATTCGATCTGCGCACGCTCGCGCTCGAAAAGCGCAAATCAATTCTGGCCCGTCTGGTTCGTGGCGAGGGATCGGTCCGCTACTGCGACCACGTCAAGGCGAAAGGGCTCGCGTTTTTCAAGGCAGTCGCGAACGCCGGTGTCGAAGGCATGATCGCGAAGCGATGCGATTCGCTTTATCGGGGCGTCCGCAGTTCTGACTGGCTCAAAATCAAATGCCCTCTCACGCGCCGCTTCGTAATCGGCGGCTACACCGACCCCGCCGGATCGCGCACGCATTTCGGTGCGCTGCTGCTCGGACTTTACGACGGTGACGGCAGTCTCAGGTTCGTGGGCAAGGTTGGAACGGGCTTTTCGGCCGATACGCTCAAGAGTCTTCACGACCTGATGCGAAAGCGCGTGAGCGAACGCTCGCCATTTGCAAGGCCACGCCCGGGCGATGCGGCGATGCCGCGCAAGGCGCATTTCTGCGCGCCCGAACTGGTATGCGAAGTGCGGTTCGCGGAAGTGACCAATGACAACTCGGTGCGCCATCCGAGTTTTCTTCGGCTAGTCGATGCCGCCCCTGCGTCCTGCCGCTACCGGCATCCGTTCGAACAGAGCGCGGCAGCTGGCCTCGGAGTGGAAGGAACGAACGGCGCGAAACGAACGAAAGAGACGAAACGGACGAAAAAGGCGAAACCGCTCGCCGCCGCGGCTCCGTCAGACATCAGTGCCGTGGCAGGTAAACCCGCGACGGCCAGTTTGACCAATCCCGACAAGGTCTTCTGGCCCGAGCATGGATACACCAAGGGCGACCTGGTCCGTTACTACCGCTCGATTGCGCGATGGATATTGCCGTACCTGAAGGACCGGCCCGTGATGATCGTGCGATACCCCGACGGTATCGACGGCAAGAGCTTCTTTCAGAAGGACGCGCCCGCTTACGTTCCCGAGTGGATACGAACGGAGCGAATCTACTCGGAAGATTCGGGGCGCGAGATTGCCTTCTTCATCCTCGACAGTGCCGAGGCGCTTTCATACGCAGCGAATCTCGGCGCAATCCCGCTCCACGTATGGTCCTCGCGCATCGGTCAACTCGAGCATCCCGATTGGCTGCTGTTCGATATCGACCCTAAAGGTTCGACAACCGCTGACGCGGTCCGGGTTGCGCGCGAGATTAGCGGCCTGCTGAAGAAGCTCGGGCTGAACGCGGTCGTCAAGACCTCGGGCCAGGCGGGAATTCATGTGATGGTCGGTCTTAAACCCATCTACAACTACGAACAGGCGCGCAATTTCTGCGAGCTGGTGGCGCGTCTCGTGGTGCATCGTAGGCCCGAGCTGGCAACCGTTAATCGAAGCGTCGCCGCGCGAAAGGGCCGCGTCTATATCGACTATCTGCAACTCGGCTACGGGAAAACGATCGCAGCGCCGTACGCGGTTCGACCGGTTCCCGGCGCATGGGTTTCCGCGCCGCTCCAGATGAAGGAACTCAAGACCTCGCTCGACCCGGGAGCCTACACGATAAAAACCATGTCACGCAGGATGGCGCGGCTCGGCCGCGATCCGTTTATCGGGCTGCTCGAAGAAAAGCAGGGGCTCGAACTTCCGCTCGTCCTGCTCGAAAAGGAACTGGACCGCTCGAAGCTGGTTTCCTGATCAAAGGATTGGAGGGTGGCTATTTACGCTTTCGCGAACGCGGGGACGCAGCGCGCCGCGCGCCGCCTTCAGCCGCGACGCGCTTTTTCTTCTGCGGCTTCGCCCCGATCTCTTCGCCGGCGCGAGCGCCACGCTCCTCCAGCGAGGCCTTGAGCGCCGCCATCAGATCGACCACCCTGCCCCGACGCGGCTCGCCCGGCGCCTCGACGGCTTCTTCGCCCTGCACTTTCTTTTGCGCAGCCTCTATCACCCTTTCGCGATAACTGTCCTTGTACTTGGCGGGCTCGAACTTCTCTTCGGTCAAATCGTCGATCAGCCGCTTTGCCAGGGCGAGTTCACGCTCATCGACCGCGGCTTCCTCGCCCCGCCCGACGTCTTCCGCGGCCACGACTTCGTCCGCGTAATACATCGTGTGCAGCATCAGGCCCTTCTCGTACGGCCTGAGCAGCACCAGAAATTCCTTGTTGCGCATCGTGAACTTGCCCAGAGCCATCCGTTTCGATTCCGCCATCGATCGCGCGAGCAAGCGGTAGGCGCGGGCCGCTTCGGGCTCACATCCGAGATGATAGGCGGCATCGAAATAGACGGGATCGACCTCGGCCAATGGAACGAATTCCTTGATATCCAGCGCATGGTCGTCACGGGCTTCGAGCTTCTCCAATTCCTCGTCGGTGAAAGTGACGAAGACACCCTTTTCGACTTCGAAGCCCCGCACCAGTTC
>JBJKQX010000206.1:0-9976 GCA_046704965.1 Binataceae bacterium (SeqCode) | reverse complement strand
ATCAGGCCTACGGCGACGCGATCGCGCATCTGCGTCATCAGCCCGCGGGATTTCGCCTCAAGCTTGGCCTGAAGGACCTCGAACTCGTGGTCAAGGCCGCTTCGGAAGCCGAGTCGCCGATGCCGGTGGCCGGAATAGTGCGCGATAGGCTGCTTTCGGGAGTCGCCAGGGGACGCGACGACCTGGACTGGTCGGCACTGGCGCTGGGTGCGCGCGAGGACGCGGGCCTTCCCACGCCACGCGACGACGGAGGCGATAAATCCCGTTAAATTCAGCGACTGCTGAAAAAAACCGCGCGTCACGAACAACGCGCCGAAGTCATAGCCGGCTCTTAATCATCTCGGCCAGGTCGCGGGCGATCGCCGAAGAATTCTTCTCCAGATGGCGGACCATCGAGAGTTGATCCTCCTTCGGACGGTTGGTGCCGAACTTGAACTTTCCGTCGACGCGTTCAATCTCCATCTCGAATCCAACGATTGCGGGGAGCAGTTTGGCCTTGAATTCTGCGGACAACTGACCCGCTGCGGGCCACGGATTCGGCATGTGCGCTTCGTAAGCTGCGACCAGCCGGTCGACGGCGGATTCGAGCTGCCCTTTATCCTCGATAACCCGCGGGCGACCGTATGCGTGCACCGTCGCGTGGTTCCAGGTCGGGACCGCGGGCGCGGTGGCGTACCAGTTCGGCGAGATGTACGCGTGCGGGCCGTCGAATGCGATCATCGCCTCCGTGCGTCCGTCGAACGAGCGCCACTGCGGATTCGCGCGTGCCAGATGTCCTGTCAGGGTGCCCGTCTGCCCGCGTGACGGATCGAGCAGCATTGGGACGCGGGTGCCGAATATTCGCCCTTCCACGACGCTTACAATCGTCGCGAAGCTGTGGTCCTTGATGAAGCGGTGCAACGTCGCGATATCGGTTATCTGATCGGTCTTTGGAATGTACATCGTGCCCTCGTGTTCTGGACTCTCACTGGCAGCGCGGTTCGCATCAGACAAGTCATCAGTGAGCGCGTCTCATGCACTGTAACGCTATCGTTCCGGCGTTATAACAGGTCGCAGCACGCCCGAGCGAAATTTCCGCACGTCGAGTCAGGGGGCCGGGCTGATTCGGGAGACCCCAAGTTGCGCAAGTTTCTCACATTAACTATTCTCATGCTGCCGAGCCTGCATTTTCGAAGCGGTTTTTTTTGATGTTGTCTTCCTTCCAGGCCCGACGGGCCGAGGAAAAACTCGGCGCGATTCTCGACCGGGTAGGTGCGATTCGCTCACGTCTTAACCGGCTCGCGTGGCAGACTGCGGTCTTCGGCGTCCTCGCTTGGTTAATCGGATCCGCCGCGCTGGTTCTTCTGGCGGCATACTTCGCTCCGCCCCTCGCCTTTCTTGCTCTTTTTGTCGCTCTGTTTGCGACGATGCTGGCGGGTCTTGTCTGGACCGGTCGCTTAGCGTGGCGCGAGCATGCGACCACGACCCATGCCGCCGCCGTGGCCGACGAACGGGCGGAACTGAAGGGCCGCCTGCGAACGATTGTAGAACTCGGGCAGCGCAAGCCGGGTGAAGCGCCGCGCAATCAGCCGGCCGAAGCGATGTGGTCGTATCTGATCGAGGATACGCTCGCGCGCAGCGACCGCTACGAACCCCGTCGCATAGAACGACGACGCTTGTCACGCGCGGTTTACGGCTTGCTGGCCTCGATGGTAATCGCGGCTCTCGCGACACCACTCATCCTTGGCGCGAGAAAACAGGCCAGGCTCGCCCAAGCGCACAATTCCGAGATTACGTTCAATCTCAAGGATCTGCGGCTCAGGTCCGACAATCAGGCCCCCGGTCAAGGTGTCCAACTGCAGGCGGACGCGCGCACCCGCAAGATGCTGCAGGACATGATGGGGATGCAGGGAGGCGCGCGCAGACGGAAATCGTCAAGTTCGCTGGACCGGATGCTGAACCACGCCCGCAATCTGGCCGACCGGCTTCAGGACAAGCTGACCGGCCGCAGCCCTGCGAATCGTGGACTCAAGCTCAAACTTGCCGACGCGTCCAGGTTCAGGAACCCGCTTGATAACCGCGCGCCGTCCTTCCAGCCTTCGCCCGCGGTTCCTCCCGACGGACAGGCCGGAAAGCCTCGGCAGAGCGAGCGATCCTCCGCCCGCAATATGCCTCTTCCGCCGTTTATGAAGCCGCACGAGCAGGCGCGCGGCCAAGTACCCTCCGGCAAGCCGCAGGCCGAAGGGTCGGGAGCGAAAACAGGCGAGGGCACGAAGGGCAAGTTCAACTCCGACAAATCGGCCCGCTCCGGGATGGGCAAACACGAAGCAGGAAGCGGGACCTCGCACGGAATCGGAACCGATGCGGATAATCTGTTCGGCAAGGCGAGCGGCGGACCCAAGCCTGGGACGCCCGGTTTCGAAATAGCAATCCAGGCCGAGCCGGCGGCCCGTGGCTCGAAGACCGGCGGCGAGACCTACGTTCCGCCAACGGTCGATACGCCACTTAATTCCCAACAGCATCGGGACGAGCCGATTCCACGCGCGTCGATTCCCGAACAGGACCGCGCCGCGATACGGAGCGTGTTCGAAAGATGACGTTATGAAGGTTCATACGCCGACCGTCAGCGACTTCGCCCGCACCTTCAGGCACATCCAGAGCGAGGTCCACAAGGTAATCATCGGTCACGAACGAGCTGTCGAGGAAATCCTGACCGCGCTGTTCGCCGGCGGACACGTGCTGATAGAAGGCGTACCCGGAACCGGAAAGACCACGCTGGTCAAGACGCTGGGACTCGCCTTCAACCTGAGCTTCAACCGTATTCAGTTCACCGTCGACCTGATGCCCGCCGACATCACGGGAACCCGCATAATCGCGAGCGCTCCCGAGGGCCGGCGCGAGTTCACGTTTCAGCCCGGGCCGGTGTTTTGCCATATCCTGCTGGGCGACGAGATAAACCGCGCCACGCCCAAAACCCAATCCGCGCTGCTCGAGGCGATGGCGGAGCTGCAGGTCACGGTCGCGGGCAAGACCTATCCGCTGAGTCCGCCGTTTTTTGTGATGGCCACGCTCAACCCAATCGAGATGGAAGGGACCTATCCGCTGCCCGAGGCGCAACTGGACCGCTTCCTGTTCAAGGTCAGCCTTGATTACCCGGGCGAAGAAGAGCTGGTCAGAATCATTTCGAGCACGACCGGCCCTGAAGAGGCGGGTATCGTCCCCGCGTTCGTGGCCGAGGAGGCCGCGGCACACGTCGAGGCGCTCAAGCGACTGGTGCGCAGCGTGATCGCGGCGCCCGCCCTGGAGCAGTACGCGGCGCGGATGGTGCGTGCGACCCAGCCGCGCAATTCGCGCTTCGTCGCCGACTCTTCGCGCAGCGTGCGCGAGGACGCGGTCGATCGCTACGTGATGTACGGTTCGAGTCCTCGCGGCGCGCAGGCGCTGATTCTCGGCGCCAAGGTGCGCGCGCTGCTCGACGGCCGCGCCAACGTGGCTCGTGAGGATATCGATGAAATCGCCGAGGCCGCCCTGGCGCATCGCATCATGCTCAACTATGCAGCGCACTCGGACGGCGTGGATACCAGGCAGGTGGTGGAACGCGTGGTACGAACGGTTCGCGCCGCCTCTTCCTGAGCAACGGGACGGAACCATGAGCGAAGCACGTGCTTTCGAGGCTGATTTTTTGAGGCGTCTCGATCGTCTGGTGCTTGGGATCCGCCATGCGCGCACTCCCCGTGTCGGTCAACGGCCAATAGGTCGAATCCAGGGCACGGGTATCGAACTGGAAAATTTCAAGGAGTACGCGGAGGGCGACGATCTGCGCTTTCTGGACTGGAACACCTACGCCCGTCTCGACGAATTGAGTATCCGCACCTACCGCGCGGAGCGCCAGGTCGAATTCACCATCATGATCGATCGCAGCGCCTCGATGGGTCTGCCCGCGCGTGACGACAAGCTCGGGCTTGCGCTCGCGCTGGGCGCCTCACTCGCCTACGTCGGGATGGCGGAGAATGACGCGGTCCGACTTGCGACGTTTGCGTCCGCGCGCGGCGGCGTCAGGTTTTCCTCCACTCCGTTCAATCGGCGCCGCGAATCGTACCTCGACTTCAAACCATTCGTGGTCGAGGCAAAGCCGGAGGGACGTACCGGCCTTTTCGACGCGGTCAGCGAACTGTTGCGCGAGCGGCGTATGCCGGGCGTGGTAATCCTGCTCTCCGACTTCCTGGTTGAACCGCGCGAATGCGAGGATGCCATCTCGCGCCTGCTCGCCGCGCGCCACGAAATCAAGGTCGTGCATGTCATGGGTGAGCAGGAGAGCGAGGGCAGATATCCGCCCGGGCTCTACCGCGTCCGCGACGTTGAGACCGGTGCGACGCGTGAAGTCGTATTCGGTCCCGAACTTGCCGCGAAGTGCCGCGCAAAGGTGGACGCGCTCAGCACGCGTCTTCGCCAGTTTTGCCTGCAGCGCTCGATTCCTTACGTGCCGGCTTTCGGCGCGCGAAATTTCGACGCGATCCTCGATCGCGAACTTCCTAAACTCGGAGTGGTGCGGTAGCCGGGCGTGGGATTCCTGAATCCAGTCAACCTGCTTTACGCGGCCAGTATCGCCGTGCTGGTGGCGATCTACCTGCGTTCGCGGGCGCGCCCGACGATAGAGGTTTCCAGCCTTGTCCTGTTCGAAGAGGCTCCGGCGCCGGTCTCACGCATGAGCAAGCTCAGAACCGATCTGTTGTTCTGGCTTGAAGTCGCGGCTCTCGCGGCGTTGGTGATGGCGCTTGCGGGCTTTTACGTGATGGGCGGACCGTCGTCGGGCGAGGGTCGAAACCGCGCGCTGGTGTTCGATCTGGGCGCCTCGATGGGGGCGCGCGAGGGCGGACAAACGCGCCTCGAACTTGCCAAACGTGAAGCGGTGGGAATTATTTCGTCTTCTCCTCCGGGCGAGGATTTCACCGTGCTCGGCTACGCGCTCGGGGCCCGTGCAATTCATCCGAGCGGCCCGGGCCGCGGCGCGCTTTTGACCGCGGTCGAGAATCTGCGCCCGATGGCGGTCGCGAGCAGGTCGCAGGCACTGGCTGCCGCCCTGATGCGAGTGCAGACGGCGGGCGAAATCGACGTGTTTTCCGACCGGCCCCTTCCGCCTTCAGTGGTGGGGGCGAGCGGACTGGCCGCGCGTCTCCACTTCCACCGCGTCGGCACTCCGCTCGGCAATCTTGCGATCGTATCGCTCGATCCCGGCGTGCCGCGCAGTTCGCCGGGCCGCGTTGTGGTCAAGAATCTCTCTCCCGACACCCACGACTGCGAACTCCTTATCACGCGCGGAGACAAAACGATCCTTGATCGCACGCTTTTGCTTGGGCCCGACGAGCGGACCAGCGTGAGCTTCGGTCCGCTGACCGCTGGCGGGCTGGTCCACGCGCGTATCGTTACCGGCGACCCGCTACTCGCCGACAACGACCGCTACGCGCTCGCTCCGCTGGGCAAAGCCGATCCGGTCTTGGTGCTTTCTCCGAGCCGCTCGGTGCGCGACGACCTTGCTCGCGTGCTTCTCGCGGTGAACAACGATTTTATCGTCACGACCGCCGACCCCGCCACGTTCAAGCCTTCGCCCCAAACCGACAGGCGCTTTCGGCTGGTCGTGATGGACGACTGCTTTCTTAACTGGGTCAAGGCGGATTCGATCCTGCTCATCTATCCTCCCCGCATGGCGCGAGTCGAAAAGGGGCCGCTGGCGGGATTGACGGTTGGTCCTTCGCTCGATTCAGCGCGCATGTTGCAGGACGCGGCCGGAGATGAAGGCGCCCAAATTGGCCCGGTCAGGATCGTGAGGCTGCCCGACTGGATGACTGCGACGGTACGCGGAGAAACGCAGGGTGCCGAGACCACGTTTCCGCTTGCGGCCCTGGGCGCAATCCCGGACGGCCGCCTGGGGATTCTCGCCTTCGACGTCGGCGACCATCTTCTGCTCAACCCTGACAAGCTCCAGGCCCTGATAGCGACCGTCAACCTGGTGCGCCGGCTGGCCGCTCCGGCCGATATCAGGGTGGTTTCAACCGGCACCTACCTGACCGTTCCGGTCAATGGGCCCGCCAAAGTTGTTGAACCCGGCGGCTCCGTCCTGACGCTCAAGCCCGACCGATGGGGACGCGTGCGGGTGAGGCCGATGCTTGCGGGGCATTACCGAGTCGAGAGCGCGAGCCGTACGGTGAACGTTTACGCGAACTACTACGACGCCTCCGAGTCGAATCTGTCTTCAGCCGCCGCCGCGCCCAGGGAGACCGTATCGAGGCAGGCGCAGGCTCCCGCACCGGCTCCTGTTTCCGGAAGCGAGGCCAGACCGCTTGCTGCGCTGCTGATTGCGCTTGCGCTGGTGGCGTTGATAGCCGAGTCGCTGATCCTTGTCGGACGCGCGTTGCGATGGAGGGCATGGAATGTTTGAGCGACCCCTCCTGCTCTGGCTTCTGATACTCGCGCCGCTGGTCGTTGCGCCCGGACTGCTCGCGATACGGCGGGGGAAAATTGCCGCGGGCGTGGGTGCTGCGATGCTCAGGCTGGCAAGCTTCACGGCGCTGGTACTGGCGCTTGCGGGGCTGGGGTTGATGGCGCGTGGCCCGGCCAGTCGCGTTGACGTGATAGCCATGGTCGACGGCTCGCGCTCGATCGCGCCCGATCAGGAGGCGTGGATCCGCCATCAGGTGCGCGATCTGGCGTCGGCTCTTCGCCCCCGCGATCGGCTGGGGGTACTTGCCTTCGGTCGTGACGCGAAACTCCTCTCGCCGCTCGGCGATCCGCGTTTTGTATCGCTCAAGGGCGTTGTTCCGGACCGGGGCGCAACCGATATCGCAAGCGCGCTTGGCGCGGCGTCGAGCCTTTTTTCGTCGGGTGCCGAAAAACGTATCGTATTGCTGACCGACGGAAATCAGACGGTTGGCGACCTCCGGGATGAGATGGCGGCGATAATCGAACAAGGTGTCCGCGTGTATCCGATCATCCCGCCGCCGACTTCGACCGAACGCGTCGCGCTGACCGGCTTCGCCGGGCCTTCGGTGGTGCGGGCGAATCAGCGCTTCGCGTTCCATCTGGCGATCGAGAACGAAGCGGACCATCCGGTGTCCGTCGGGATCGAATTGATGCGCAGCGGCGAGCCGCTCGGGCGTGAAACCGTTCGGCTGAGGCCCGGACTCAACCGTTTCAATCTGCCCTACCGGATGCATGAGGCGGGCGCCTACGTGATGCAGGCGAGAATGAAGGTGTCGGCCTCCCTGGTGATGCTCAATTCCCAAATAGACGCGCCGTTGACGGTCAAGGCGCCGCCGCGGGTGTTGATAGTGGCGACGACGCCGCCTCAGAGCGTGATGCGGGCGCTCAGGCTGCGTCACTACCGGGTGGAAATCGCCTCGCCGCGTGCGCTGCCCGACCGCGCGCACGATTACCTGTCCTACCAGACAGTGGTAGTCGCTGACGCGTCGGCCAAAAGCCTGTCCGCCGGGGCGCAGCGGGCGCTCAACCGCTACGTCGCGAACCTGGGCGGCGGACTGATAGTTACGGGAAACACGCTGCGTGACGACCGCTTCGCGGGCGGATCGCTAGAGAAGGCGTTGCCCGTCAGGTTCAGCCGTCAACCGCCGCCGCCCACGCGCGAACCCATAGCGGTCTATCTGCTCATCGACCGCTCGAACTCGATGAGTTACGACTCGCGCTATCCGGCGGTGCGCGACAACCAGCGGATTCGCTACGCCAAGGCGGCCGCGATCGCGCTGCTGCATCAACTCGACGACACCGATTACGTGGGTGTAATTGCGTTCGATTCGCAACCTTACGTGCTCTCTCATCTGGAACCCCTTGGTACCGATCGCAAGGAACTTGAGAATCGTATCGAGCGACTTGAGCCGGGCGGAGGAACCGACTTCCTGGCCTCGCTTGAAATTGCCGAGCGCGAAATCCTGAACAGCAAGATTCCCGTGCGGCAGGTGATTCTGCTGACCGATGGCGACACCAACCGCCCCTATCATGACCACGACAAGGTGATGGCCAGTTACGCGCAGCATCACATTCCCCTCTCCACCATTCGAATCGGTCCCGATCTGGCAAACCTGCGCCTGCTCAAGGAGTTCGCGCACGTCACAGGCGGAACGTTTTATCGCGTGCACGATATAGAGAAACTGCCGCTGCTCATGGTTGGGCTTACGCGTGAAGCTATGAAAATGCGCGAGCGCGGGCGAACGAGAATTGTGGCCGGGGCGCCTAGCGCGATTCTGACCGGAATCGCGCCCGCAAGCATCCCCTCGATTGACTACTACGCACTCTCGAAGCCCAAGGACGGTGCGCAGGTTCCTCTGAAGGTGGTCCGTGGCAAGTCCTCGACCCCGCTTCTGGCCGCGTGGCAATACGGTCTTGGCCGCAGCGCGATACTCGCGGTCAATCCCGACTCGCTCGCAAGTCTCGAATGGATCAAATGGAACCGCTACGCGGAATTCTGGTCGCAGCTGGTTACGTGGACGATGCGTCGGGGCGATTCCGGACCTTTCACACTACAGGTCAAAAGTTCGCCCGACGGCGCAATACGAATTGAGGCCGAGAGCGCAGGCGCGGAAGCGGTCGGTGATCTCGCACTCCGAATCAAAGGCGACGATCACGCGATGGAGATTCCCATGACGCAGGTGAACCAGTCGCTTTATCGCGGCGAAGTCGGCCCGCTTGCGCCCGGAACCTACACGGCCACACTGATTTCCAGGGGCATGGGTGATGTCGAGCGCACGCTTGACCGATGCGAATTTGCGTCGGTAGGTGCGGTCAATCCGGACGCTGCCGAGCTGCGTATCCGTCCGCCCGACGTCGAACTTATGCGGCGTATCGCGACCGAAACCGGCGGTGTGCTTGATGCGTCGATGGCGACCGTCGCGAAACCCGCGGGGGCGATGGTCGAGGTCCGGCGCAGCGCGGAACCTTACCTGCTGCCGCTCGCGATACTTCTGTTCCTGGGCGAAGTTTTCATAAGACGGCGCGTGCTCGCCGAGTGAAGTGCCGGGTCGGACGGTCCGATTCGCCGAGGCGCAAAATCGTCGAGCGCGTCTAGCGCGCGGCGCGTGGCCTGTTCGTGGCGCTCAGTCTGTCAGGAAGCGTCGCTAGGCGCCGGGCCGCAGCTTCAAGAGTCTCCTCGCTCTTGGAGAACGTGAAACGGAGCTTTCGACCGCCAAACTCGGGATTGCGGTAGAAACTCGACCCGGGGACCGCCGCAACTCCCACCTCTTCGAGCAGAAATCCCGCCGCTTCGAAGTCATCCGCAAAACCGAGCCATCCGACGTCCGCGATTATGTAGTAGGCTCCCGCCGGCAGGCTGCAATCGAAACCCGCGCTGGTGAGTGCCTCATGCAGGGTGGCGCGCTTTCTCCCGTAGGTCGAAACGAGATCGTCGTAAAACGACTCTGGCATCCGGAGTGCGAACGCTCCCGCCTCCTGCAGGGGATGCGGCGCGCCGACGGTCAGAAAATCGTGCACCTTGCGGACCGCGTCGGTCAGCCGTTCGCTCGCGATAACGTAAGCGAGGCGCCATCCGGTAACCGAGTAGGTCTTTGAGAGGCCGCTGATCGTGATGGTCCGCTGCGCCATCCCGGGCAGACTCGCGATCGAGATATGCCGCGCCCCGTCGAAGATGATGTGCTCGTAAATTTCGTCGGTGATAGCGAGCGTGTCGTGGCGCCGGCAAAGCCCGGCTATCATTTCGAGTTCGGCGCGGCTGAAAACCTTGCCGGCCGGGTTGTTGGGCGTGTTGATTATGATCGCCTTGGTGCGCGGGCTGAATGCGGCCTCGAGTTCCGCCGGGTCTACGGAAAAGTCAGGGTCGCGCAGTGTGACGTAACGGGGCGTGGCGCCCGCGATGATAACGTCGGGTCCGTAATTTTCATAGAAAGGCTCGAAGATGATGACTTCGTCGCCAGGATTGATGACCGCTATCAGGCTCGCGACCATCGCCTCGGTGGCGCCGCAGGTGACGGTTACG
>JBJKQX010000205.1:0-3618 GCA_046704965.1 Binataceae bacterium (SeqCode) | reverse complement strand
TCCCCAAGTCTTTGATTTAAATGGTGGAGCGGCGGGGGATGAATTAGATCCATTACTGGTTATTTGAGTTGGCTATTCTACAACCTAATCTCCGTGATACCCCATTCGGTACCCCACCCCAGCACGTTGCTGCGAATGGACGGCGATGGACTGCCCGAAAATCCGCCTTTTGATGGATTTCCTGCTGCTCCATACGCTCCAAAAATGCCGCCGCCGGGAT
The DNA here is from genome assembly GCA_046704965.1 of Binataceae bacterium (SeqCode). Lineage (GTDB taxonomy): Bacteria > Desulfobacterota > Binatia > Binatales > Binataceae > DTIX01. The sequence goes on along the minus strand of JBJKQX010000205.1, from coordinate 3,398 downwards.
TTCAGGGGCGGTTCATTCGTGCTCGGATCAATCCCAGGATTTGGCGGTCGTGGTCTTGACCCAGTGACCGACATCGGCTGACGGTTCTCGACAGGCCGGTGTGTCAACGTCCGCGTACCTCAGCACGCGAAATGCGCCGCTACCGCCTGTGCTGCAGATCCTCTATAACCGCATCTCGGCCGAGATCGCATCGTAGGGTGCCGAGACGTGACCGTCCTTACGCTGCACGAGGCCGGAAGCCGCCAAAGTCTCAACGTCCTCGTGCACGCGCTTGTAGTCGCGCCCCAGTCGATTCGCGAGCGCCTTGATCGACGGTGCGGGCTCACGATGCACCTCCCGAAGCAGTTCCAGGCGCTTTTCACTGAGGGCACTCATCATCGACGACAGATTCGGGAACGTCACGTGCTGCTCGCGCACGCGCTCACCGCCCTCGAGCCGATGCCAAGCGCTCGCAAAGCGCTTGCCCATGTCATCCAGCGTACCGACATGCACTTTGACTTTCTTGCTCATGATTTACCTCGCACCCGACGCACATCCGCCAGAGAATCGTCGATCAGCTGTTCTACATTCATGAACGCGTACCGCTCTTCCTTGCCTCGGATATGCCGATGATCTCCCTTACCGCGCTCATTGTCGTAGCTGACGATTCGCTCGCCCTTCCGTCCGTAGAACAGGCTGTACTTGAGTCTATGACCGCTGCCGGCCACGGGCTTCGGGACCTCCCAGATCTTCATCTCCACGAGGGTCCCATCGGGCAGCACTTGCTTGTCGTGGTACGCGAGCACAGCCCTCATATGGCGTATCATGCCATATAGACGGCTATGGCATCAAGCGCCATAAACCATGGCACTAGCTCGGATCGGAATCGCATCGCGCCTACCTAATCGGCGCGCATGCCGGCACCCTCCGAGCGCTCCGCCAGCCATTCCGCACCGTCTGCAGGAACACGCCAAGTCCTGAGCCCCACGCGACATAGGGCTTGACCACGTGAGGAAGCCAATGCGGACCCGGTCGGCGCTGGAGTCCGCACTCGTGCGGGATCCGGCGGACGCTTTCAATGACGCCTTGGCGCTCGCTGCAGCGCTCGAGGCACGCCTCAGGAGAGTGCTCGGCTTGGAGGAACAGTCGAATCCTCCACCGGAAATCGAGTCGAACGAGCGCTGACGTGAGCGTATGGATCGAACGAAACGTCGCTGACGAAACACTTGGCTCCGTCATTCTGGGAAGAAAGACTTCTCCATCACCTTTTCCGCGTGGTCGGCCATTACTGAGAGTCCGTGCGCGGTAGGTAGCGGCATGCCCTGATGCCACGTGGACACGATTGCCTGTGCTCCGACCACTTCCCGAGGCGACATCTTCTTGGCGAGTTCGTCGAGGTTGCCTTTCGTGCACTGATGACACTGAGGTCCCAAGCCCTGAGGCGCAAGTCCATAGTAGATGTACGCGAGCTCGAAGTTCACCGGAACCCCGAGGCCATGCTCGTAGAAATACGCAAGACTCATCATCGCATCTCCACCGCCTTGTTGCGCTGCAGACCTGCGATACCAAACGAGCGCGCGCTTGTAGCTCTGCGGCACGCCGAGGCCAAATCTGTACAGATAACCCATGTGCTCCTGTGCCATCGGGTTTCCCTTGGGGAATTTTCCATACGGGTAGCCTGCTGGGTACGACGTGCGGGGTTCTGCCTCTTTGCGCCACCAATGCACCGCCGCACGTGTATCGCTTTCGTATAGGGCGCGATCATTTCGATCGGCATCGGAGCCGGCTTTGTCGTCGTAGGCCCGCGCAAGCTGAAGCCAGCACCAGCCTTTCTCGGCGGCTCGCCGGTACCACTTCACGGACTTGGCGTAGTCTGGCCTCATGTGGTGGCCGGTAAAGAGCAGGCCGTCGTCATAGAGCTCGCCGAGCGAACAATCTGCATCGACGCTACCGTCGTGAGCGGCTTTGCTTAGCCAATGGATGCCCTTGGGCAGATTCCATTTGACGCCCTCGCCGTATGCGTACTTCAGTCCGATCGCCTCTTCCGCGTCGACATCGCCCTTCTTGGCCATGGGCATCAAGTGATATATGGGAAAACTCGAGAGTTTGTCGACCCGCTCGAGTGCCTGGGCCGAGGATATTGATGGCACGAGCACCAGGATGCTGGCGACTGCCGCAAGGAGAACGGGAATCGTATGAGGCCGGACGCTTCGATTTTTCGTTCGCATTTCGACTCCGTTTGTCAGTGCGGACGTCCCGTTGGAAGAAAGAAGATACTGACTAAAGTAGACACTAGAGAACGGCGGCATTCAATGAGCGGCGGCGATGTGTGTCTCGAATTTATTTATCGCCAGATTTTGGCGCATTTTTGCTTTCCAACCATCATGCTGAATTGATATACGTTTTGGATCGTCGCACGGTCTGGCAACTTGTTGTACTGCAGTGCGTCGGAAAGCTTCTCGATCTCCTCACCCAGCAGCACCTGTGCGACGTCGTTCCAGTCGCCCTGTTCGCCGTGATGATTGATCACCGAGTCCCATGCGCCCGTCGCGAGCCGCGTTTCCGACTCCCACAACTCGGCTTCCAGATATTCCCCGACCAGTGCCTCGATCTGCTGCCTCGACATCCGCCTGTGCTCCCGTTGCAGACGCACGAAGAGCGCGCCCATGTGACCCTGACCGATAGCGGCTCGTAGCCGTGCCTCACGACGGTAGGCGGTTCCGACAGACCGCCGTAGTTCACGCCGCCCGATGAGGGGGCGCAGATCGACGAGCACGTGGACACGAACCGTCCAGATACCGCCTCGCCGTAGCACGTAAATGAGCCTCCCGCCGTGGCATTGCCAACGCAAGCACCGGATCGGGAGAAAATCGCTGTGAAATCAGCGACCTGGGAGAAATGGTGGAGCGGAAGGGGATCGAACCCTCGACCTTCGCATTGCGAACGCGACGCTCTCCCAGCTGAGCTACCGCCCCACGCAAGGCCGGCGATTCTAGCTATGATGTGTAAGGAAGCCAAGGCCTAAGTAGGAGCCGGCCCATGCTGGCCATCGGCGCCCGCGCGCCCGAGTTCACCCTGCCCGACGCGGACGGCGAGTCCGTCTCGCTGAACAGTCTGCTCAAGCGCGGAGCGCTTATCCTTTATTTCTACCCCGCCGATTTCACCGCCGGCTGCACCCGCGAGGCCTGCCAGATCCGCGACCTGCATCCGCAGATCCAATCGGCCGGCCTGCAGGTCGCCGGGATCAGCCCCCAGAGCCCGGAGAGCCATCGCGCGTTTCGGGAAAAGTATCGCCTGCCGTTCGTGCTGCTCTCGGACCCGGACCGGTGCGTGGTGCGGATGTATGGGGTCGTGGGACCGTTTGGTCTCGGCGTTCGTCGCAGCACGTTCCTCATCGACGCCAGTGGAAAGATACTCGA
>JBJKQX010000204.1:0-7814 GCA_046704965.1 Binataceae bacterium (SeqCode) | reverse complement strand
GATATCCGGTGTGCGGTCGGGTGTCTCGGTGAGGACGTAGGCGCCGTGTCGCGCGCCGCTGGCCGCGGCCACCTTTGAGCGATCCAGCGTCGGCATCTTCTGGCGGCTGAGCGCAATCAGCGTCGGTCCCCGCTTGCGGAGCATCGCGGCTCGCCACGCCTCGACAGCCTCGTTCGCGTCGCCCGGACGGATAACCGTCAGATTCGGGATGGCGCGCAGCGAGGCGATATGCTCGACCGGCTGATGAGTCGGGCCGTCCTCGCCCAGTCCTATCGAGTCATGGGTGAACACGAAAATGACCTGCAAACCCATCAGGGCAGCCAGCCGTATCGACGGGCGGCAATAGTCCGTGAACACCAGGAAGCTCGACCCGTACGGAATGAAGCCGCCGTGCAGCGCGATTCCGTTCAGGATGCCGCACATCCCGTGCTCGCGGATGCCGAAATGCAGATTGCGTCCGTCGTAACTGCCAGCTTCGAAGTTGCCGCCGTCCTTCACATTGGTATGGGTCGATTCGTTAAGGTCCGCCGAACCGCCGAACAGGTTGGGAACCTTGGCCGCTATCGCCTGCTCGGCCTGTGAGGCCGACACTCGCGTCGCCAGCGCGTCCTTGGGCGTGAAGACCGGCAAATCGTCGTCCCATCCTGTGGGAAGCTCGCCCTTGAGCATCGCCTGAAACTGTTCAGCCGCAGCCGAATGCGCACGTGCGTAGTCCTCGAAGCGCGAATTCCATTCGCTCTCGTGATGCGCTCCGCGCTCGACGCATCGGCGCATCTCGTTCAACGCGACATCGGGGACGTAAAAGTCCGGCTCAAGCGGCCATCCGTAAAATTTCTTGGTGAGTTTGATTTCCTCGACACCGAGCGCCTTGCCGTGCGCCTCGGGCGAATCCTGGCGATTGGGACTGCCGTAGCCGATATGCGATCGCAGCCGAATAAGCGACGGCTTGTCTTCGACCGCGCATGCCTGTTCTATCGCCCTCGTTATGGCGCCGGTGTCATTCGCGTCCTCGACCGCCTGGGTATGCCATCCGTAGGCCTCGAACCGCCTGCAAACGTCTTCGCTGAAAGCGATACGGGTATTGCCGTCGATCGTGATGTGGTTGTCGTCGTAGAGATAGACGATATTGCCAAGCCCCAGATGACCGGCGATCGAGGCGGCTTCGCTCGCTACGCCCTGCATCAGATCGCCGTCGCAGACGATTGCGACAATGCGATGGTCGAACAGACCTGAACCGTCACCATCGAACAACGCTGCCATGCGCTTGGTCGCTATCGCCATCCCGACCCCATTGGCGAAACCCTGACCGAGCGGGCCGGTGGTGGTTTCGACTCCGGGCGTGAGATGACTTTCCGGATGGCCGGGCGTACGACTGCCGAACTGGCGGAAGTTCTTGATGTCGTCGAGCGTGAGATCGTAACCGGTCAAATAGAGCAGCGAATACAGCAGCATCGAACCGTGACCCGCCGAGAGCACGAAACGGTCGCGTCCGTACCACTTTGGATTCGCGGGATTGTGCCTCAGGAAACGCGTCCAAACGACATAAGCCGCCGGCGCCATCCCCATCGGCATTCCCGGATGACCGGAATTTGCCTTCTGCACCGCGTCGATGGCGAGCACGCGGATCGAATTGATGCAGAGCTGATCGAGTTCGGGTTGTTCGACTTTTGGTTCTGATGCAAGAGCCACGGTTCCACCAGTCAGGTTCTACCCGCGCGCCCGAGACGCCGCCGGGTTTGGTTAGTATCGGCCAAGCTGCTCTTAATCGTGTACGGAAACTATATCAGCCGCTCATCCGTTCGAGCTGATTGAATCCAGCGATTCCATAAGGGCGCGAGCGACTTGATGTACCGTCGCGCTTTCGGCTGAACCAAGTTCGCCGCCCGATGCGGCAAGCGCCTGCATCGCCTGACGAATCCGGGCAACCGCCCCGGCCAGGTCGCCGCTCGCGCGCTTCGCCAATGCCTCGCGCAATCCGTCCTCGGCCCGTCCGATCGCCTCTCGTGCGCGATCGTCGCCCGAGCGTTGCAGTTCGCCAAGGCGCTCTGCGAGTTTGAGGAACGGATCGATAGAATCGCCGGGTACCACGATTGGATTTTCTACCCGCAAGCAAGTCGATTCAAGTTCGGACGATTATCGTCAGTCGATTATCGCCGGTTGTTTATCAAATAGCGAGGCTTGATTATCGACCACGCACCCGATTTGTTAGATGATTGGCGTAATGCCCAGGGAGGAAAACGGGCTTAGATGAGACAGATCATGCAGCGCCGTGTGGTGGTAACCGGTCTGGGCCTGGTAACGCCGCTCGGAACCGGGATTGAAAAGAATTGGGAAGCGTTGATGGCGGGACGCTCGGGCATCGGTCCGATCACGCGTTTCGACGTGAGTGATTTCCCGGTCAGAATCGCGGGGGAAGTTAGTGATTTCAGGCCTGAGGACTGGATAGAAAAGCGCGACATCAAAAAGATGGACCTTTTCATCCAGTACGCCGTGGGTGCCAGCGACCAGGCGATGCAACAGTCGGGCTTCAAGGTAACGGATGAAAACGCGGACGCGGTCGGAGTGCTGGTCGGTGTGGGAATCGGCGGTCTGTGTACGATCGAGGAATACCACAAGGAGTTCCTCAAATCGCGCCTGAAGCGCATAACGCCATTCTTCATCCCCAAACTTATTTCGAATCTCGCGCCCGGTCAGATCGGGATCCGCTACGGTGCGCGCGGGGCCAACTTTACGACCACCAGCGCGTGCGCTTCAGGCAGTCACGCTATCGGCGAGGCGTATCGCATGATCCGTCTCGGCTATCTCGACGCCGCCATCGCGGGCGGGGCCGAAGCGGCACTGACCTCGCTCGGAGTGGGTGGCTTTATCGTGATGCGGGCGCTGTCGAGCCGCAACGAGGAACCCGAACGCGCCAGCCGTCCGTTCGACAAGGAGCGCGACGGTTTCGTGATGTCGGAAGGTGCGGCTGCGATGGTGCTGGAGGAGCGCGAGTCGGCTATTCGGCGCGGCGCAAACATCCTGGCCGAGATTTGCGGCTATGCGGCCAACGCGGACGCCTATCACATCACCGCGCCGTCGCCCGGAGGAATCGGCGCGTCGAAATGCATGCACACGTGTCTGGATGACAGTGACATCGATCCCGCCGAGGTCGATTACATAAACGCGCACGGCACCTCGACGCCGCCCGGTGACGTCGCCGAGACTCAGGCGATTAAACGAGTCTTCGGCGAACGCGCCGCGCGTATCGCGGTAAGTTCTACCAAGTCAATGACCGGTCATACGCTGGGCGCGGCAGGCGCGATCGAATCGGTGTATACCGTTCTTGCGATCGAACGGGGAGTCATACCCCCGACGATCAACTATGAGCACCCGGACCCGGACTGCGATCTCGATTACGTCCCGAACAAGCCTCGGGAGGCCAAAATTCGAGTAGCTTTGAATAATTCGTTCGGCTTCGGTGGCACCAACACGACCCTCGCCTTCCGGGCCGGGTCGTAATTTCGGAGACAAGCGGGCATGGGTTCCCGAATTGTTGCTACCGGGCGCGCTACGCCCCGCACCGTCGTGACCAATCAGGAGCTAAGCCGCCTGATGGAAACGTCGGACGACTGGATTCGCTCGCGCACCGGAATCGGCCAACGCTACGTGATGCGAAGCGGCGAGTCGCTGGTCGATGTGGCCGCGGAGGCAAGCCGCACGGCTCTGGAGCGCGCCGGACTCACGGTGGGCGAGATCGACGCGATAGTGGTCGGGACGGTTTCGTCCGAATACGGGTTTCCGTCCTTCGCCTGCATGCTTCAACAACAGCTTGGCGCGGATACGATTCCAGCCTTCGACGTGGCCGCGGCGTGCTCGGGTTTCGTGTACGCGCTGTCGGTGGCCGACTTCTCGATGCGCGCGGGCGAGTACAAGCGGGTGCTGGTGGTCGGGGCCGACGCTCTTTCGACCATGGTCGACTGGAACGACCGACGCACCGCGGTGTTGTTCGGCGACGGCGCGGGAGCGGCGGTGATGGTATCGGAGCCGGGTGACCGCGGCGTGCTTGGCAGCCTGCTTCGCTCCTCGGGGCGTCACTGGGATTTGCTATCGGTGCGCGCGACGGGTACGCGGGCCTCACTTGATTCCGAGGTGCGTCGCGACAGCGAAGACGCGATCAAGATGAAAGGTCCCGAGCTGTTCAAGATAGCGGTCAAGAGCATGGAAGAAGTCTCACGCCAGGTCGCGGCACGCGCGGGCGTCAAACTCGAAGACGTGGATCTGATTGTTCCCCATCAGGCCAACCTTCGTATCATCACCGCGGTGGCGGAGCGCCTGGGACTTCCCCCTGAGAAGGTTTTCACGGACGTCGACGGGTACGGGAATACGTCGGCCGAGTCAGTACCTATCGCGCTGGACGAAGCGATTGAAATGAACCGCATCCATGACAACGATCTCATCATGCTCAACGCATGCGGCGGCGGGCTTACCTGGGGTGCGAGTATTCTGCGCTGGTAGGCGCCCAGAAAAACCGATGTCGTCCGAGGGCCGAACCTCAAGCGACGGCTCGCCCGCGTTTATGATATCCCGATGCTGAACGGGCTTTTTGATCGGCGCGTCCTGATCGTTCTGGGCAAGGGCGGCGTGGGCACCACCACGATTTCCGCCGCGCTTGCCATAGCGGCGGCCGAGGCGGGCCGGCGCGTGCTCGCGATGGAATTCGACCTGCGCGCGCCGATGGCGCGGTTGCTCGGCGCGAAACGCTCGTACGAACCAGTGGCAGTCACCGACCGGCTCTCCACGATGGTTCTCGAAGGGCGTACGTCGCTTGAAGATTACCTTCGCCTGGTGGTTCCGTCACGGATAGTCCTGCGGGCGGTCTATGCAAGTCCGCTCTATCAGTTCTTTGTGCAGGCCGCTCCCGGGCTCAAGGAACTCATGATGCTTGGCAGAGTGATGCAGGAAAGCGAGCGCAATCCCGATCTCTCCAAACGACCGGACCTGATCGTGCTCGATGCGCCCGCAAGCGGGCGTGCACTCAGTATCCTCAAGATGCCGGCCGCAGCGCACGAGACCTTCGGCAAGAGCATCGCCGGACGCGAGGCCCATAACATCGATCGCATGTTTCAGGACCCGGCCAGGACCGCGGCCGTGATGGTGACGATTCCCGAACAGCTCGCGATTACCGAGACGTTCGAGACATGCGAGGCGCTGGGCGAAATCGGGATCAACCTTGGATCGATTATTCTCAACCGGGCGATGACGCCCGGCTTTTCCTCGCGCGACAAAACAAGGTTCGCCGAACGTGCCCGCGAGCATCTGAAGGCAGACAACGCCGAGCATCTTGTGCGACTGGTCCGTGCGGAATTGAAGCGGGCAGCTGACGCGGATAACGCATTTCACAAGCTCACGGCACGCACCCATGCCCCGGTTGCGATGGTTTCGGAATTCCATGGCCTTTCAGGCCCGGAACTGGTCGAGCGGATCAAGCTAGAAATAACCGCGCAGTCTCCTCGCGAGGGTGCCGCTCACGCCGAACGCGAAAACTGAAGCGGACGAGCGCCGGCTGACTCAATCCCCATCTGCGGTGTTGGCGGACGGGATTTCAAAGCGGCCCGGGTGCGCTGGAATCCACCGTATCGCGACATTAGGCTTAAGCGGCGTAGGAAATATGCGGGAAAGTGAGAACGCGAAGAAGTGCAGGCAGGGATCGATTCGTTTCGGTGCGTCTGAAAGCTTCCGGAGGAACCGATGAGTAACGCCGAGGGCAACAGGGAAAAACGTGGCGGCCGCAGTCGTGAGCCGTGGATAATCAGGACGTATGCCGGTTTCGGCGACGCGCGCCAGGCCAACGAGCGCTTCCATCAGAACCTCAAGCAGGGACAGCGCGGGTTATCGATCGCTTTCGACCTGCCGACGCAGAACGGCTATGACCCCGACGCACCCGTGGCGCGCGGCGAAGTCGGCAAGGCGGGAGTATCGATTTGCCACTGGCGTGACATGGAGCAACTGCTGGACGGAATCCCGCTCGGCTCCATCAACACCTCGATGACCATCAACGCGACCGCGCCGTTCCTGTTCGCGCTTTATCTCGTGGTGGCGGAGCGTCAGGGCGTGCCGTGGACGGAGCTTCGCGGGACCACCCAAAATGATCTGATGAAGGAGTTCGTCGCTCGCGGCACTTCGGTCTTTCAGCCCGAGGTGTCCTTCAGGCTCTCCACCGAGTTGATTCGCCTGGCGGTCGAGCAGGTCCCGAACTGGAACCCGATAAACTGCTGCGGCTACCACTACATGGAAAGCGGCGCCGGTCCGAGCGAGGAAATCGGCTACGCGTTCGGCAATGCGCTCCTTATTCTCGACGCGCTGCGCAACGAGCTTGACCCCGAAGCGTTCGCCCTCACGGTCAAGCGCATCTCGTTCTTCATCAACAGCGGCATCGAACTGGTCCCCGAGATTTGCAAGATACGCGCGTACTTCAAACTCTGGCCCGAGCTGTGCCAATCCGAGTACGGCGTCGGCGGTGTCCGCTTCCGCGCCGGATGCCAGGTGCGTTCGCTCACTCTTACCGAGCAGCAGCCCGAGGTAAACATCATCCGAATTGCCTACGAGGCGCTTCCGGTCACAATGTCCGCAGGCGCCCGCGTGGCGGCTCTCCAGCTTCCCGGTTTCCGCGAGGCGATCACCCTGCCCGACCGCGCCGAGCAGACGCTCTCACTCCGGATCCAGCAGGTTCTGATGCACGAGACCGGGATGACGGAATACGGCGACATCTTCGAAGGCAGCAAGGTGATTGAAGAGTTGACGGCGAAGATCGCAGATCGCGCGCGCGAGATCGCGATGGAACTCCGAGACGCCGGTTACTCGCGCTCGATCGAAATCGTAAGTTCCGAACTGAGCCGCCTGCTCGCCGAACGCCATCGCAAGCTCGAAGCCGACGAGATCATCCAGGTCGGCGTCAACGCATTCCCGGACGAGATCGGGCTTGTCTCGCGGACTCCGCATATCGCCGACGAACCCGATTATGACGCGATAGAACGCGAGCGGATCGAATCCATTCGCAAGTGGCGCGAAACTCGCGACAACGACGCCGTTTCGCGTGCCCGGGAAAAACTCGCGCGGGCGGCCGGCGAGAAAGGCGACGTGATGGGACCGACGCTCGAATTCGCGCGCGTGGGAGGCACGGTCGGCGAATGGACTACCACGCTCGAGCGTGCCACGCGGGGTCGTTACACGCCGCCTATCGTTGACCGGGCGCCAAGCACCGTGACGCTCAAGGTGCCCATCGCAAAGCGCAAAATCAGAATCGCGCTTGGCAAGGCCGGCCTCGACGGACACATCAACGCGATCAAACTGCTCGCGCGCGCATGTATGCAGGCCGGGATGGAAGTCGTGCTGGCGGGCTTCAAGCAGACCCCGGCGGAACTGGTGGAGACCGCGCTTCAGGAGGACGTGAGCATCATCGCGATTTCAAGTCTTGCGGGCGCTCACCTGATGATCGCGCGCGAAACGCTCGACTTGCTGAAGCAAAGGCATGCCTCCGACGTCAAAGTCGTGTTGGGCGGAATTATCCCCGAGCAAGACCGAAAGGCGCTGCTCGAAATGGGAGTAAAAGAGGTTTTCACGCCGAAGGATTCGAACCTGGGAAGGATTGTCGAGCGGTTGATAGCCCTCGACGAAGCGGCGGCCGCCTGAAGGTGGTTCGCCGATCTACCCTGCCCGGCTCGAAACGCCGCGGCGTGACGGTGAAAGAAAAATGCGAATTATCTCGTGGCAGACTCTGGCGCTAATCGTACTGGCCGTGTGTGTAACGACTCCTGCGGCCATGGCCGCCAAACCCA
>JBJKQX010000203.1:0-12405 GCA_046704965.1 Binataceae bacterium (SeqCode) | reverse complement strand
CCCGGTTGGTCGAGGCGATCAAGCGCGCGTCCACCGGAACCTCACGCGTCGATCCCACCGGACGCACCATCCGCTCCTGCAACGCCCGCAAAAGCTTGCTCTGCGTCTCCGGACTCATCTCGGTGATCTCGTCCAGGAACAACGTTCCGCCGTTCGCGGCCCGGAACAATCCCAGATATTCCGTGTTGGCTCCGCTGAATGCGCCCCGCTTGTAACCGAACAGCTCGCTCTCGATCAGATCCTTGGGCAGCGCCGCGCAGTTGAGCGCCACGAACGGCGCCCCCGGATCGGGTGAGCACTCATGAATCGCCCGTGCCACCAGTTCCTTGCCGGTGCCGCTTTCGCCCACCACCAGCACCGTGCCGCGCGTCTGCCCCGCCGCTTCGATACGCTCGTACACCCGGCGCATCGCCGCACTCGACCCGACTATGCCGTGGAAACGGGTGCGCTGATTCGACGGCAGTTGGGCCGCCTCGCGTTCGAGTTCCTGGATGCGCGTGCCGGCAAGCGCGGTCTGCGAACTGAAATAGGCGTTCGCAAGAACGATCATGCGGCAGTGACTGAGCTTATCGAACAGTTGGTAGATTTTGGGCGAGCTGTCAGCGGGAAAGACGGTACACGCGCTTTCCTCGAACAGATGCATCGAGACGATGACCTCTGAAAACGACACCCGTCGTTCTGAAAGATTTTCTCCGATCCGTCGGACGTGAGCGGTGAAGGAACGGATGTCTTTGTTGAGAAGGTCGTTCGCCGTGGCGTCGAGCTCGGCGCCAAAAATCGCGAAGAACTCGGGCTCGGTCAACGTCCGGGTGTCACCGAAGTGAACGATGTAAAGTTCGTGCCATCTCTTCAGAACGTCCTCGCGTCGTGTCCTGAGAGCTTCGAGCACACCGCGGAGATCGTCGAGCTCCTGATCCCACAGAAGATTGAAATACTGGGGTTGAGTTACGGCCATACTCCAAATGTCGTTAAGGCGCGACTTCCGGCAACGGTCATGGTGCCAAGAGGAACACATCGAGACAACCGTGACCCTGCCGGATACACCTACCTTTTACCTCTGCCAGAAAGCAGGAACAAATGCAGCCGTATCATTTTATTCGAAATTGTCCCGGATCCAACATGGCATGGTTTAAGCATAATAGCACCTAGGGAAATTGCCGCTCGGGGACAATGAGGCGACGTGACGACCTCTAGGCTGGCAACATAGTACAGCTTGGCTTGTACGGCTAAAAAGGGTTTACGAGCCCTTTTGAATCTTTATCGCAAGTCGTGAGTCTATCACGGAGGAGGTAACCTCCTCTCCGATCGTGGGCGGCTTAAGTTATCGGAGCGGAGCGTCAGTATCGAGTCAGAGCCGGTGCCCAGGATGCCAGGAAAAGGGATAAACGGGGTAAACGTCGGGGGCGTGAGTGCTCGGGCGTGTGATCGGGTGTAGTTACAATGCCGGGTACAAGGTCCAGGAACCAATCAGCTAGGAATACGTCGAAAGCGCCTGTCAGGGACGGAACGTCGAACGATGGAGCGCCTTCGATCGCTATATTCTCCGGTGATTCGTCGGTGGTCGATTTGGTCCGCGAGGTTTGTCCGCGGACTTGGGTGGTGCAGTCGTGCAGTGACCCGGAATGTGGGCGTAATTTGCTGTCGCGTCCCGATATTCGGCTGGTGCTGATTGATGACGAAAAAATCGACGAACAACTGCGCGGCTGGTTGCTCGATCGCGTGAGGAGATTTGCTCCACAGGCGCTGCTCTTTTACGTGGCAGCTGCCCACAGTGAAGCAGACGAGAAGCGGGCCCGTTCTTATCAGGCCCACTATTACACTTCCAAGCCACTTGATCCGGGCCGAACTCTCAGGGTTCTGGAATCGTTCCTGAGAGTAGCATCTGCGCGCGACGGCGGGGCCGCGGAGTCGCGGGCCTCGAGCAGGCGTCGCTAGCAAAAAAACTGACGCGCTCTTCGTCTGGCTGGCCCCCCACGCACTTTCTTCCTTCTTCGCCGCGGGTTGGTCAAACTGGCCTGCGATTGTTGGCGACTGGGCCGGGGTGAATATCCCGATGCTTTGTTCCGACCAATCCATGAAAATCCTTCGACACTTTTGTGGTTTGCCATGAGTCAAAACGACGAAGCTGCTCGCCCCGCCACGCCGGGCATGGTTCACGCCTTTGTCCCGCGGCCTTTGCCTGACGCTCTGACCGGCCTGAGCGACCTCGCTCTGGACCTGCGCTGGACGTGGAGTCACTCAAGCGACCGTCTTTGGGAAGCGGTCGACCGCAGGACCTGGGAATTTACCGCCAATCCGTGGCTCATCCTGCAAACTGTCTCGCAGCGCAGGCTTGATCAGCTTGCCCAGGACACGCGCTTCGTTCGCGAGTTGCAGACCGCCGCGGACGAGCGAAAAGAATACCTGGCGGACCCAGGATGGTTCGGGCGTGCCTATCCGGATCGGCCGCTCGGTACGGTCGCCTTTTTCAGCATGGAATTCGGTCTGGGCGAGGCCCTTAGACTTTACGCTGGAGGCCTCGGCATCCTGGCGGGTGACTTTCTGAAGACCGCCAGCGACCTTGGAGTCCCGGTCGTCGGGGTTGGGCTTCTCTATCAGGAGGGTTATTTCAGGCAGGTTATCGACCACGACGGCGCGCAACTCGAGGCCTACCCGTACAACGATCCGACCACGATGCCCATCTTTCCGGTGCGTGATTCCGAAGGCGGATGGCTCAGTGTGCCGCTGGAGCTGCCCGGCCGCACGCTGCTGCTGCGGGTCTGGCATGTGCACGTTGGCCGCGTCCATCTCTATCTGCTCGACAGCAACCATCCGCTCAACAGTGCCGCGGACCGTGGTATCGCGAGCAAGCTGTATGACGCGGAAGGTGACCGGCGCCTGCTCCAGGAGATAGCGCTCGGTATCGGCGGGATGCGGATGCTCGAGATGGTCGGGGTTGAACCCGACGTGTTGCACATGAATGAAGGGCACGCGGCGTTTGCGGCGCTTGAGCGCGCCGCCTCGTTCGCAAAGAAGAACGGCCTCGCGTTCGAAGAGGCGCGATGGGCTACGCGGGCGGGCAACGTGTTCACTACGCACACTCCGGTTGCGGCGGGATTCGACACCTTCAGCCCCGCGCTGTTCATAAAGTATTTTCGCGATTACGCGGATCAGCTCGGCGTCACGGTTGACGACCTGCTCGCCCTTGGAAGAGCTCGTCCCGAGCCCGACGAGTATTTCAACGTGGCATTCCTGGCAGGCCGGATGAGCGCGTCCATCAACGGAGTCAGTGCCATCCACGGAGGCGTCAGCCGGCGTCTGGCGCGGGCGGGATTTCCCCGATGGCCCGAGCGCGAAATTCCAATCACCCATATCACCAACGGCGTTCACACTCCGTCGTGGGATTCAGAAGAGTCCGATGAACTCTGGACGAACACGTGCGGTAAGGCCAGGTGGATGGGATCGCTCGAGCATCTGTGCGAGCAGTTGCAATGCGCCAGCGACGAGCAACTGTGGTCGATGCGCGCCAGGGGCAGAAAGGCGCTGGTTGAATACGCGCGGCAGCGACTGGTGCGGGACCTTGGTCAGCGCGGCTCCGAGCCCGAGCTTGTCGAGCATGCTCGCTTTGTGCTCGATCCCAATGCGCTGACCCTCGGTTTCGCGCGTCGTTTTGCCTCCTACAAGCGGCCGACCCTGATGCTGCGTGAGCCCGAACGCCTGCGCCGCATCCTGCTCGATCCCGAACGCCGCGTTCAGCTTGTGGTTGCCGGAAAGGCCCATCCCGCGGACGCGGAAGGCAAGCAGTTCGTGCACGAGTTCATCGAGTTTCTTCGCGACCCCGAAATCCGCGAACGGATGGTGTTTCTTGAGGATTACGACATCCTGACCGCGCAGCATCTGGTGCAGGGTGTCGACGTGTGGATCAATACCCCGCGCCGTCCGTGGGAAGCGTGCGGGACAAGCGGCATGAAGGTGCTCGTCAACGGCGGCCTCAACCTGTCCTCACTCGACGGATGGTGGGCCGAGGCGTACGCGCCCGAGGTGGGCTGGGCACTCGGCGAAGACCGGGACTCCAACGGCTCCGAGGACGACGGCGCCGACGCGCGCCATCTGTACGAAATCATTGAAAACGAGATCATCCCCGAGTTTTACGATCGCGATGAGGGCGGATTCCCGCGCCGATGGATCGCTAGGGTGCGCGCCAGCATGTCGCAGCTAACTCCCCGATTCAGCGCGAACCGGATGCTTCGGGAGTACGTGGAGCAATCCTACCTGCCGGCGGCTTCCGGCTTTGGCGACCGTGCGGCCGACGGCGGCACGCTTGCGCGTCGACTCAACGCCTGGCAGGCGGAAGTGAGAGGCTGTTGGCCACGGATCCATTTCGGAAAGGTCAGACTCTCCGAGTTCGACGGGCAGAATCATTTCAGCGTGGAACTGTACCTGGCTGAGCTCAATCCCGATTACGTGCGGGTCGAGTTGTACGCGGAGCCGCTTGACGGTAACCAATCTACTCTTGTCCCGATGGAGCGCAGGGGGCTGATTCCGGGCTCGGTCAACGGTCACTTTTATGAGGCAAACGTTTCCGCCGAGCGTCCCCCGAGTGACTACACGCCTCGCGCCTTGCCGTACCATCGGGCGGCGCGCCTTCCACTCGAGGATCCGCACATACTGTGGCAGCGATGATTCCGATGCGACTGTCGGCAGCCCGCGATTGAATAGATCGCTCGCGCGGGTTTCAGGTTTTCGTTTCTGCGCCGCAAGCTGTTGCATCGCGGGACATCTTTTCGGGCAGCTTTGCAACAAGAGCTAGCGGCCTCTGTCTTCGAAGCGGGTTCCTTGGGGCTGGTCCTGTCCACTGTATCGTTAGCTCTGGTTGTGTACGCCAAGCTGCTTGATGTGGGTTGTTGCAAATCCCGCGAGACCGGCGACCGAAGGCACGTCAATTGCCCTATGATGTCCGTTCCCGGACTGCACGGGTTCCACAGGAACCTGCGGAGGGCTGATTTTACGCGGAGATTTCCTGATCGCCTGAATCGCCTGAGGATTTGCGACGCAGGTGGGGCAATGAAAGACACTGCGGCATCTTAAGGGACACTCGCAAGAGAGCAAGGTGTGAACGCTGCCACATCACAGGATAGTTCTCTCACTGGTGGAATATTGTCTTCCGGGACCTCGGAGTCGAGAGATAGCGAGATCGAGATAGTCTGGACGGTTCGGATGATTCGCGCCGGGATGATCCTGGTGATTGTCGCTGCGTCTGTCCTGACGGCTCTCGAATGTCTGGTGCCGCATACCGGGTCGGTCTTCCTCGATGAGCAGATCTTCGATCTTATCGTCGGAGTTATCGGTCTGCTCTTCACTTTTTTGCCGATTTTCCGCCGTGTGTGGCGGACCGTCTTCTTTGTTTTTGCCTTGGCGGTGGTGGTGAACGGTTCGGTGACCGGCGCGGTCGCAGACAGGGCGGTTCTTGCGCTTGTGGCGATAATGCTGGTTGTAACCGGGGCTGCAGCCCTCGCTCCATGGGAACCCATCTGGCAGTTGGCACTCAACATAGCTTGCGTGATTGCCTGGATAGTCACATGGGCTTTAATCCCGGTGCACGACGATTACTCATTCTATCGATGGATCGGCGTGATCTTCGCGTGTGCGCTTGCGCAATACACTTCAGTTTTGAAGCGGCGTCACGCGCTTGCTCAAAGCGAAGCCGGACAGATGCTCCGGGAGAGCGAACGAAAGCTGAGGAAAGTCTTCGAGGCCAGTTTCGACATCATCGCGATTATCCGTATGAACGATGGACGTGCCGTGTCCGTCAGTCCTGCGCTGCGAACTCTGGGATACGAGCCCAGTGAAATCATGGGCCCTGAAGGGAGTGACGAGAGGCTCTGGGCAAATCCGGCCGAACGTGCGGACTTCATTCGTCGGGTGCGGCGCGACGGACAGGTGCAGAGCCTCGAAGCCACCTTCCTGCGCAAGGACGGCTCATTGATGCCGGTTCTGCTCGCGGCCAAGGTTGAGGAGTTGGACGGCGAACCATGCGTGGTAGTGGTCGCGCGCGACATCACGCCCCTCAAGCACACCGAACAGGAACTCGTCGAGGCGCGCGAGAAAGCGCTCAAGACTTCGCAGGCCAAATCCGATTTTGTCGCCAGCCTCTCGCATGAAATCCGCACCCCGATGAACGCTATCCTTGGCATGGCGGACCTGCTCATGGAGACGCGGCTATCCGAAGAACAACGGCGCTACGTCAAGAGCATGACCAGCAACGGCGCGACCCTGCTGGACCTCGTGAACGATGTCCTCGACGTGTCGCGAATCGAAAGCGGCCGCGTTTATCTCGAGGAAACCGGTTTCGACCTCGACGATCTCATCGACCGTGTTGCCGAGACACAGAGTATCGGTGCCCACGAAAAGGGTCTCGAAATAGCCACGCGCATAATGACCGACGTACCTCTGAACCTGGTGGGAGATCCGCTTCGACTGCGCCAGGTGCTCGTCAATCTGATCAGCAATGCGGTCAAGTTCACCGACCACGGCTACGTTCTGGTAACGGTCGAACGCGAGCCCGGAGCCGACCGCGACGGCCATCTGCGTTTCTCCGTCGAGGACACCGGAATAGGTATCCCTCAGGACCGGCTCGCGGCCATCTTCGATCGCTTCAGTCAGGCCGAGTCCTCGACCACGCGCAGGTACGGAGGAAGCGGTCTGGGTCTCACTATCGTAAAGAGCCTGGTCGAGTTGATGGGCGGGCGAGTACGGGTCGAAAGTGAACCCGGACGGGGAAGCACGTTTCAGTTCACTGCGCATTTCAAGGTCGACTCCGCGCGGGAAGCGGCACGCGTCAAAGTGGAGCCGGACCTTGACGGGATAAAGGCGCTGGTGGTCGACGACACCAGGGTTAACCGGCTCATCCTGAGCGAGATGCTTTTGAGCCGCGGCGTCTCGGTGACCGAAGTCTCCAACGGCTCGGACGCGATCGCTGAAGTCGAACGCTCCCATCGCGAGAACTCGCACTATCGCCTCATACTGCTCGATTACCGGATGCCGAAGATGGACGGTATCGAGGTCGCCGAGCGGCTGCGAGGGAAGCTGACCGGAACCGAGACCGAAATCCTGATGCTGACGTCGGAGGGGATGGGCGCACAGCTCCAGCGCATGCGCGCTGCCGGCCTGAACTTCTACATCGTGAAGCCTGTCCGGCGCTCCGAACTGTTTGGGGCTATCAATCGGGTGCTTCGCGGGCCGGAGGCCGAAAAACCTTCCGTTGCGATCACCGCGCGCAGGCCGTCGGTGACAAATTTGGGACCGATGCGAATTCTGATTACCGAAGACTCGCCCGACAACCGCCTTCTTATCGCTGCATTCCTCAAAAAGACAGGGTCAACGCTCGACGAGGCCGAAGACGGCGAGCAGGCCGTGGAGAAGTTCAGAAGCGGGCATTATGACGCCGTCCTGATGGATATGCAGATGCCGGTGATGGATGGCTATACCGCGGTGCGAAAAATGAGAGAGTGGGAACGCGAGCACGGCTTTGCTCGAACTCCCATAATCGCACTGACAGGTGTTGCGTTGCGGGACGCAGTCGCCAAAACCACCGAGGCGGGATGCGATCTGCATCTCGCCAAGCCCTTCAAGCGCGCTTCGCTACTGGCGGCGATTGAAAGCGTGACCCGCTCATCCGGCGAAAATGCGCGCGTCGCGGCCGCCGGTTCCTGAGACTTGTCGGCGAGCGATAGGTTTTCCGCTTCGCTGCGCCGCGACACGCGGCCGTCTCGCGTGGATGTCAGACGAGGTCGTCGAGGCCGATCAACCTAACCCCGCTCTGAATAAGCTCTTCCCGTACCGCATCGTCACTGGAAGGATCGACGGCCCGCGTCAGATCCCAGATGACATAGGTGCGGAAACCCGCTGTGGCGGCGTCCTTGCCGCTCCACGCCACGCAGTAGTCGCGCGCCAGCCCACACATGAAGACTTCACGGATGCCTCGTTCCCGGAAATACCCGCCAAGTCCGGTCGAGGGACGCTCACCGCGTGGATTCCAGTTGTTGCGAAAGGCGCTGTAGGAGTCACAGTCGTTGTCGGTCGCCTTTCGCACGATCACCTGCGCCTTCTCCCACGGTATACCCGCGCAGAGTTCGGCACCCGGCGTTCCCTGAACGCAATGGTCCGGCCACAGGGTTTGCTGATGCCCGTAGAGTTCGATTGTGTCGAGCGGTTTTTTGCCGGGATGGCTGCTCGCAAATGATATGTGCCCCTTTGGATGCCAGTCCTGCGTCGCAGCCACGACCCGAAACAGATCCAGACTGACCAGCCTGGCGATCGGCGCGACGATGCGGTCGCCCTCCGCCACCGGTAGCGCACCACCGGGCATGAAGTCGGGCTGCATGTCCACGAGCAGCAGAGCCGCTGAATCCCTGTCGACTTTGATTGAACGCTTCGCCATAGCTGTCTCCGCCAATTATGGCCGAATGTGCCGCCGACTCGATATGAGTTTCACAAAAAGAATCTCACGGGAAAGCAGCGGAACAGTGGAATAACGGCGACGCAGTGCCCGGCGGGTCACCAAAGGCTTTGGGGTGGCGCCTACGGCTGCGTTACGATGCGAACTTGCAACACGCGATGAGGATGGAGGTCTCGAACGATGGCGCAAAGGGGGAGACAAGACACGTCGGGTTCAGAGTCGCGGCGTAAGCGAGCCGCGAGGACGCATACGATGAAAGGTGCGGGTTCGCGCAAATCACGCGCCGGAAGACCATCGCAGGCGGCGCAGAGCGAGACGCGACGGCCGACCTACGGCGCCGCCACGCGGCTTGCCAGGCTGATTCTTGAACTGATGTCGCGTCCCTTCGGATGGAGCTTCGATTCGATCCAGCGCGAACTCGGCATCTCCGAGCGGACGCTGCTGAGATATCTGGCCGTATGCAAGCGCGAACTCGTCGATTCGTCGGGAAATCCCGAAATCGAGGTGGCGCAGCACGAAAGACGGCGCGTGGTCCGGATGGTTCGACATCCTAACACGCCCAATCCGACCGACTTCGAGGCCGCGTCCCTTTATTTCACGTTCACGATGCTGCGGTTTCTCAAA
Source organism: Binataceae bacterium (SeqCode) (assembly GCA_046704965.1). GTDB lineage: Bacteria > Desulfobacterota > Binatia > Binatales > Binataceae > DTIX01. Next base: position 3,344 of record JBJKQX010000203.1, on the reverse strand, counting down.
GGCACCGTGCTGCGCGAGATGGTCGACGAGGTATGGGACAAGGTTCGCGAGAACATACCGGAATCGGACCGCTTCCGGCTTGCCGATTTCGACCGGAAGTTCTACGCGGTCTCATACGCGCCCAAGGATTACAGCAAACACGACGAAGATCTTGACGTAATTCTCCGCGCGCTGCTCCGCAACCAGCGGCTGAATGTCGATTACGCCGGTCTCGCGGGCGAGGGTCATCAGCACAACTTCGACCCTTACACTCTGATAGCCTATCGTGGAGGCCTCTATCTGCTTGGACGTAGCGACGTTTACGACCGGGTCATCTATTTGGCTGTCGAACGAATCCGCTCGGTAAAATTTCTGCGGGGCGTCGACGGCAAAGACCAGAAGTTTTCATATCCGCGCAACTATCGGCCTGATACGTACCTTAACGGTGTTTTCGGGCTTATCGACGGCCCCGAGACCCGGGTCGAATTGTTGCTTCATGGCGACACCGAGGCTCTGCTGCGCTCCCGCGTCATCCATCCCAGCCAGCAGTTCCATCGCCGCTCGGATAACTCGACCGTGCTCCCGATGACGGTCAAGGGAACTACCGCACTCAAGAACTGGTTTCTCAGCATGGGCCCATGGATCGAAGTTTTGAAGCCCGCCGAGATGCGGGCCGAGGTGGCGGATTTGCTTGGCAGGGCATCTTCTTTATATGCGGAACCGCGAAAGAGACGCCGGTAACCGGGCAGCAGCAGCATCGTCGATGGTGCCGGGGGCGGTTTTGCGCGGAATCCGGCCCTCGGACATCTGCTATGTTTCAGTTGACGGAACTATGCGAGTCGGAATTTAATCTGTGACCATGGCAGGAATAGTATCGTACGGGTCTTATGTCCCATATCGGCGCCTCAAGCGCGCCGCAATAGCCCAGGTACTGGGTGTATCGGCCTCCAAGGGCGAGCGGTCGGTTGCGAGCTTTGACGAGGACAGCGTTTCGATGGCGGTCGAGGCGGTTCGCGATGCGTTGCGCAACGCTCCTGGCGGCGCGGTCAGCGCGCTGTTCTTCGGCACTACCACACCTCCTTATGCGGAAAAACTCAACGCAGCGATTGTTGCCGCGGCGTCAAGCCTCCCGGCGGAAATTCGCGCGGCCGATCTTACCGGTTCGGTGCGTGCGGGTCTGACGACCTTCCTTCAAGCCGCGGACGCGGTCGGCGGCGGAGCGCCCAAGGCGGTTGCCGCGATGGCGGATTGCAGGCTCGGAGCGCCCGAGGGCAAGGCCGAACAGAGCAACGGCGACGCGGCCGTCGCTTTCGTTCTGGGCTCGGAGAATACGGTTGCAGAAGTAGAGGCCACCGCCTCGCTTACGCGTGAGTTCCTCGATTCGTGGCGGGTGCCCGGCGAGCGTTTTGCCCATAGCTGGGAGGAGCGATTCTCGATCACGCAGGCGTATTCGCCGCTTCTGGGCAAGGTGATCCAAACGGTACTCGAACGGGCGAAGGTTTCGCCCGCCGACCTCGCGACGGTGATTGTCGACGCGCCCAATCCGCGCGCGGTCGACGGCGTACTGCGCGCGATGAAAATCGATCCTGCAAAGGTAGCGGATTCACTCGCGCTGACAGTGGGTCAGGCGGGCGCCGCACATACGGGTCTGATGCTCGCGAATGCGTTGCCGGCGGCAAAGCCGGGCGACCTTATCCTGGTAGCCTCGGTCGCCGACGGTGCCGACGCGATGGTTCTGCGGGTCACCCCTGCGATAGCATCCTTCAAGCCTGCCCACTCGGTCGGCTCCCTGATCGAGTCCAAGGGTGACGTGGCCTACGGCTCTTACCTCAAGTGGCGCGAGTTTCTTCCGACCGAGCCGCCGCGCCGGCCCGATCCCGAGCGTCCCGCGGGTCCTCCGATGTTTCGGGCCGAGCGATGGAAGTTCGGGTTCGTTGGTTCGCGATGCAAGGCGTGCGGCACTCCGCAGCTTCCACCGCAGCGGGTGTGCGTCAAATGCCAGGCTTTTGATCAGATGGAACCGTATTCGTTTGCCGATCGCGTCGGACGGGTGGCGACATTTACGCTCGATCGGTTGGCATATTCGCTGAATCCCCCTACGGTCAATGTTGTGGTAGACTTTGACGGGGGTGGTCGGTTCCTTTGCGAGATGACCGACTGCGAACCGGATAAAGTTGCAATCGGTGACGAAATCGAGATGACGTTTCGACGCCTGTACTCCGCAGACGGCGTTCAGAATTACTTTTGGAAGGCGCGCCCGAAGCGCTAGACCTTTAGGAGGGTCGCGATGGCAAGCAAGGGGATAAAGGACCGGGTAGCTATTGTCGGAATGGGATGCACCCAGTTCGGCGAACATTGGGACAAGAGCGCCGAGGACCTGTTGGTCGAAGCGGCCTACGAGGCTTACGCCTCCGCAGGCATCCAGCCAAACGACGTCGATGCCTACTGGCTTGGCACCATAGGGAATCTCTCCGGACTCACGCTTTCCGAGCCTCTGAAAATCCCGTACAAGCCGGTCTCCCGCGTCGAGAACTTCTGCGCGACCGGCTCCGAGGCGCTGCGCCAGGCGTGCTACGCGGTGGCTTCGGGTGCGTACGACATGGTCATGGCGATTGGCGTCGAGAAGCTCAAGGATTCGGGTTTCTCAGGCCTGGTTATGTCCGACCCGCCCAATGATGGTACCCACGGCAGCATGACGGCCCCGGCGTCGTTTTCGCTGCTTGCTCCGGCGTATTTCAAGAAGTACGCGCTCGACCCCGAAAAGGGCAAGGACGTACTGTCGCGCGTATCGCGTGGAAGAATCATTACAACGGCGCGCGAAACAAGAAGGCGCAGTTCCAGAAGGAAGTGCCGATCGAGGCCATCAAGAACTCGCCCAAGGTTGCTGACCCGCTCGGGATCATGGACTGCTCGGGCGTATCCGACGGATCGGCGGCCGCGATCGTGGTTCGCGCCGAGGACGCGCACAAGTACTGCAAGAATCCGATTTACATCAAGGCGCTCTCGTTCGTAGCCGGCCCCGGCGAAGGCCATCTGTCGCCCGACTATGACTTCACGACCTTCCCGGAAGTGGTCGCGTCGGCCAAGGACGCTTACGCGCAGGCGGGCATCACCAACCCGCGTGAGCAGGTAAGCATGGCGGAAGTTCACGACTGCTTCACGCCCACCGAGCTGGTGCTCTACGAGGACCTCGGGTTCAGCAAGCGCGGCACCGCATGGCAGGACGTGCTCGACGGGTTCTTCCAGCTCGACGGCAAGCTTCCGGTCAACCCGGACGGCGGGCTCAAGTCGTTCGGGCATCCGATCGGCGCCTCGGGTCTTCGGATGATGTACGAGATGTGGCTGCAGCTTCGCGGCGAAGCCGG
>JBJKQX010000202.1:0-3342 GCA_046704965.1 Binataceae bacterium (SeqCode) | reverse complement strand
GCGCTGGTCGGCTCTTTCCTGCAGGTCGCTTACAACTACGTGCGACCCAGCAATGCGGTTCAGGAAGGGACCAGCCGCAACGCCAGCGAGTTCATCACGGTGCGCGCCTACTATGACCTGTTCGATCGGCTGGGCGTGTACGTCGCGCCCAACTATGACATCGCGGCCGACAAGCTTCTCTCGGCCCAATACGGCGTCCGCCTCAAGTCACCGTCCAACTGCTGGGCCTTTGACGTCGGAGTGATCGATTCCTTCAACCCGAACGAAGTGGGAGTCCAGGTGCAGCTTACGCTCGGCGGCATCGGTTCGATCGGGCAATCGCCATTCGGCAGAAATCCCTTCGAGCAAATGGGTCTGGTCGGGCAGTCCACGGGAGTGCTGCCCAGCTATTAGGGCGCAGCCGTCCGCGTTCTCGCCGTTCACAAGGTAGGATAATTTCCGTTTCGAATCGAAGAACAGGCGAAACCGGGTGACCAGCAGACGCCCCTGAATCGCCTTTTTGCCCCCCTTTGCGGTGCTTTCGTGCGCGTTAACGCTACCAGGCGGGAAACCGTCCGCCGATTTCGTTGACATCTTTTGCTACTTTATGTAGATTCCGTTTTGGGCTGCCCAATTGATTCATATTCGGCGTTGTAAGGCACGGGGCCACTGTACTGACGCGCCGAGGGAGGGCACTATGCCCAGAAAAGCCGCAAGCAAGAGAAACGCCGGCCGCGAGGCCGGGTCGGTGGAGCGGGGCAGGATGAAATCGCCGCGCAAGGACGAGCCAAGCCTTCGGGATTTGCGCCGCAGGCTGGTCGGCAACAAGGGCGAATTGCTGAAAAGGTTGGTCGTGACCGTATGCGCCATCAGCGTATCATGGGTTGTGGCCTCGCACGTGAATCTTCGGCAGCTGGCCAGCGAGTATCCGGCGGCGACTGCCAATTCGCGCGCCGCGATGACTGCGCTTGCAACAAACGCGCGGGACGCGGCCGGAAATGTCTACGCCAAAGCCGGCTCGATACTCTCCGGGGTGCATCTGCCGGCAGCTAAATCCGTCGCGCCGGTTGCCACGCATGAGGCGCACAGTGTCCGCCGAATGGCCTCGACGGCGTATGCGCGGAAACTTGCGATGGCGCGGCTCGCGCGGCGGCATGCGGTCCTCCATGAACACATGCTTCGTAGGCATGGGCAGGCCGTGGCTGCTGCCACAGCGAGCGCCAGCGTCATGGGCGACGACTGGGGCAACTCGTCATTCGACGATTTTACGACCCAGTTCGGAATTGAAGTTGATAAAGCCGGGTCGATGCTGAGCAACCTCGCTTACGATATTATCAGTCTCAATTGGGCGCCGGGGCTTCGCGACTGGCTGAGCGGCGAGATTCAGTCCGCGACTGACAGCTTCGATGGCACTGGAACTTTCAGGGTGAATGGCCTCTCATCGTTGATGGAAAGCCTGTCGTCGAACAGGGGTCTGGTTGCCGCGGGAGCCGGGCTCATGATGTTTATGTTCATGGTCATCTTGTCTGGATCGTTGAGGCGTTCCCGGCGCGACGTTAACGGCGGCGACTTAGTCCAGTACTGATTGTCCGGTCCCGATACGGTTACGGCGTCTCACTTTCGCCGACTGTTGAACGAATCCATCTTCCGGGGCGTGTCCGCGCCCCGGAAGTTCACTTTCTGAAACTGCTCACATCAAGGCCCGCTCCCGCGGTGCGGATTCCGGCTTGCCTCTTGCGCCGGGCCGGATTGGAAAGTTATAGCCTCATCGGCGGACCCTTGCGTCGGGTGCGCAATCCGGGAGAAAGCTAGAACATGAGCAGTACCGAACAGGAGAAGACGGGACCCAGCGCCAGCGTCGACATCGAAGGCCTGCGCCGGTTCCTTCGCGACCGCAAACTCGGCGACGCTGCCGATCTGTGGTCGGAAAACATTTCATTCGGCCATTCCAACGAGGTCCATCTCGTTCATTTCAACGGCAACTCGTGGGCCTTGAGACGCCCGCCGCGCGGTCCGCTGCTTCCGACCGCGCATGACGTGATGCGCGAGTACCGGGTGCTGAGCGCCCTTCAGGACACTCCCGTTCCGGTGCCTCGCGTTTACGCCGGATGCGACGACGCGGGCTATATCGGCGCGCCGTTCTACCTGATGGAGTATATGCGCGGCGAGGTCATCCGGGCCGACGAGCAGAACTTCGCCAATACGCCCGAGCGGCGCCGCGCCGTCAGCGAAGGGATGGTCGATCTGCTGGTCGCGCTGCAGAATGTCGATTGGCGTGCGGTCGGACTTGAAGGTTTCGGCCGTCCAGACGGCTACCTTGAGCGCCAGCTCAAAAGATGGGTCGATCAGCTCGAGCGCACCGTCCCCCATACCCGTCCGCTTCCCGTGATGGACAAGGTGCGCGACTGGCTCAAGGCGCATCGCCCCGATTCCCCGCCCGCGACGATCGTTCACGGCGATTTCAAGCTCGACAACGTGATGTGGGCGCCCGACGACCCGCCGCGCGTGATTGCGGTGTTCGACTGGGAGATGTCCACTATCGGCGATCCGCTTGCGGATTTGGGCTGGATGCTGAGTTACTGGCCCGACCCGAGCGACGATCCCTCGCGCCGCGGCGTCGTCTCAAGGCTTGTGCCCGAAGAGGGGTTTTTGACCCGCCGCGAGATGCTTGAGAGGTACGAGTCGAAGACCGGCCGCAGGATGACCAACTTCGCCTTTTATCATGCGTTCGCGCTTTTCAAGCTCGCGATAATAATGGAAGGCAGCTATGCGCGCTTCCTGCGCGGGCAGACCGACGATCCCCTGTTCATTCAAATGAAAGAGCGCGTGCCCGCTCTGGCCGACGCCGCATGGGCGGTGTGCCAGTCCGGCGCGCATTGATTCACCGAGTTACCAACAATTCACCCAACCACGGAGTATCCATGAGCGAATACAAACTTATCGAAGTTGATGAGCCCGCGTCCGGCATCCGCCGTATCACTCTCAACCGGCCCGAGAAGCGCAACGCCCTTTCCAATGCGCTGCGCACCGAGATGTTCGACGCGCTGCGCAAGGCCGACCTCGAACCGTCGATAGGCGCGATCATCCTGCGCGGCAAGGGCAAATGCTTCAGCGCGGGCTACGATCTCGGGCAATCGCCCGACGAACCGCTGCCGCGCCACATCTCGCCCGGCGACGGAACCTGGCCACGCCATCTGGTCGACGGATGGTTCGAGATGTGGGACATGGCCACGCCCGTCATCGCGCAGGTGCATGGCTACTGTCTTGCCGGTGCGAGCGAGCTTGCGACCGCCTGCGACTTGGTCTACGTGGCCGAGGACGCGCAGATCGGTTATCCGCCGCTGCGCTCGATGTCCACGCCGG
>JBJKQX010000201.1:0-2755 GCA_046704965.1 Binataceae bacterium (SeqCode) | reverse complement strand
AGCTATGTATCGTGCATAGCGCGACCCGCCCCAGGGCGGCGGTCGGAATCATTGGCAACGTCAAGGTAGACGCCGTCATTTCGGACGTCGTGATGCCCGAGATGGACGGCTACGAATTCTACATGCGGCTGAAGGACGAGATGCCGGGGCTGCCGGTGATCCTGATGACCGCCTACTATTACGACAAGGATCACATCATCAAACGCAGCCGCCTGCGCGGACTCGAACACGCCATCTTCAAAAAACCCATAAATCCGGCCAAGCTGCGCGAGATGCTGGCCGAAGTACGCGCAAAGGCTGTCTCACGCGCGCACCGTCGTCCCAAGCAGCACGTGGCCTGAGCGAGGTCTCGCTCGATGAAGGCGAGACCGCCGCGCGAAGTCGCAGAGCCCGATAACCACTCACGCACGGCGACGCGTCAAATCGCGCGCCATCCCGAATCCCCCCTTCTCGAATTCGACGATTCGCCCCAGGCCGTCCTCGATCCGACCCGCGTCGCGCGCGCAACCGACGTCGCGGAGCATTGCGTGCTGTGCTTCTTCCAGGACGTGATCGACGAGGTATGCAGCAACGGCGCACGCGAGGTCAGGCGGCGCAGAAGCGAACTCGGCAACCATCCCATCAATGAAATCGACTTCGACGGGCGAAGGCTCGTCGTCGTGCATCCGCGCGTCGGTGCCCCGATGGCGGCGGCGACGCTGGAAGTTCTCATCGCGATGGGATGCCGCAAGTTCGTCGCGTGCGGAGGCGCGGGCGTGCTCGACGGCGACGTCGCCGTGGGCCACGTAATAGTGCCGACCGCCGCGATACGCGACGAGGGAACCTCCTACCACTATTTGCCGCCGTCGCGCGAGATCGAACCGTCGCCGCGCGCGACCGCCGCAATCGAGAGCGTGCTGAAAGCGCGCGGACTCGATTATATGCGCGCCAAGACATGGACCACCGACGGCCTCTATCGCGAGACTCGCGGCAAGGTCGAGATGCGAAAGAACGAGGGATGCCTCACGGTCGAGATGGAAGCCGCGGCATTCTTTGCGGTGGCGAAATTTCGCGGAGTCGAGTTCGGGCAGGTGCTGTACGCGGGCGACGATCTGAGCGGCGAATGGGACCATCGCCACTGGATGCGCCATGAGGTCCGCGGCGAACTGTTCCGTATCGCGGCCGAAGCCTGCCTGACACTTTAGGCGTTTACCAAAGCGAAGGGGGGCTCACCAATGAGACCAATGACCCGAGCGGCAGAACTCTTGATAGCGACCAGCATGGCAGTGGTGTTTGTCGCAATAATAGTTGTTCTTGCAACTAACGCCATCGCGGATGGCTTCAGAATTAAAGGGATGTTTCCTCCTGGTGCGAGTACGGCTCAACTCCCGCTTTCAGCAGCCCTCCTGTTCCTTTTGATCTCAGCCACCGACTGGCCTGCGGCCATACGGAAGTCACGTTTGATCAGAGTGCAATTCCAGTGCTGGGGTGTCTGGGAGCTTTTCGTAGGGCTTCTCTTCGGACCACTATCCTCGTTCAGGCTGGGCAATTTTATTTTTATCGTTGGCGCTTTTCTTCTGGCAGCGTACTCTCTCGTTGCTCTGTTCAGGCCGCGCGATTTCCCGGGAGTGGAACGGCCTCGCATCGATCCCGAACCGACGTAAGAACCGGGATGCGCGCCACAAAGCGGAGGATGGATATGACGACTGATACTGAACCTGACTTCTACATGGGCTCTAGCGAGGACGTCGATCTTGAGACGCCGCGACGGTGCTGGAGACTAAAGCGCTTGAGCAGCCCCCATCGAGACGATTTTCTCGTCGTGAGGGTCGACCCTCCGATACCGGGTGAAGCATTAGGCGTTGACGGCGAAATCAACGTGATTATCGTCGCCGCCAGAATTGAGAGCTATTCACTCTTTCCAATAAATACGTTTCCCGCGAAACCTGTTCCTGTGCATGTCTTGCTACCGTTGGTGAAATGGGAGGACCGGACAGAACTAAAGGCTAATGAATTTTCGAGGTCGCTCTCTTGGGCAGAACTTTATCCATCCGAACGCGAAGCGCGTGCAAAGATGACGTATCAGGAGGCGAAAGAATGCGGAAAGATCATCTGACGCAGAGACTGATTTGGGGCTGATCAATTCCGCCGGGACGTGCGTTACAAAGCGTAGGTGGATAACGCCGAAACCGCTCCGCCGTCATCGGTCCCTAGTCGCAAGAAGCGGCGCGCCAGCTTGGCGTGGAGGAACGAACACCCCATTGGGTCAAGTTCTCGAATCATTCGCTGAAAACTCGAAATCCTCCTTTGCGACGTCTCGTACCTTTGCGCACTCGGCTCTGAAATCGTAAGGGACTTCATCGGCGCAATCGGGCCACTTGCCTGTTGCCATCCAGAACTCAACCAGCCCCAGCCGTGCACACAGACGTGTGAAGCGTGGGTCGTTGCGCAACTCGGGCATGCCAGCCTGAAACATCAGCGACGTGCGATAGCCGTCCGGGCCCATGATGTCGTCACTGGTTCCCGCCGGTCCCAGATGCGCGGTCTCGGCCGCCCTGTACGCTTCTTCGACCAGGCCCAGATGGGCTGAGTACACGAGGCGCGAAACGTCGATGTGTCCGGTCTTGTTGACCTGCGCTTCGAGATTAGTGCGCCACGCCTCGATATTCTCTGGCGTCGGGTCACGTTTGGTCCGGATAAACGGCAGGCCCTCTCGGAACTCGCGCAACTGGCGTCTGTCCGCAAGCTCCAGCAACCGATCAACCGCCGTCCAGTC
>JBJKQX010000200.1:0-18224 GCA_046704965.1 Binataceae bacterium (SeqCode) | reverse complement strand
CGGTCGTGGTTGGGGGTGAGCGGATAGACCGCGGTGAGGGCCTGCCAGCCGCTCACGTAGCGGTACCCCGGAGGGAGCTGGTCGCGGAGCTGCTGCGCGGTGCCGATGACCACGGGCACGTGGCCGTGCTCGATGGCGACGATGGCCGAATCGAAGGCGGGGGACTCTTCACGCAGGCGGGTGACCGTGGCGGCGAGCAGGGAGTCGCCGATGGCGATGTTCGGAGCGTAGAGGCCGCGGGCGTGCGCCTTCGCGGCGGCGGGGGCGGTGTGCTCCGCGGCGGGGCGGAGGGCAAGCGACGCCGAGGCCGGCGCGACGGAGGAGAAGCTCGCGGCGCCGAAGGCGGTGCCGCCCATGGAGAGCGAGGTGCAGGCGGCGCTGGAGGCCAGCGCGGCAACGGCGAGTCCGGCGGCGAGGCGCCGCAGATGCCGGAGCGGCGGCCGATTGATCAGCGTCGACTCGGAGACTCGAACGGGTGCGTGATTCCGCAGAAGCAGATGCTGGAGCATCGGTCCATCCCGGTTCGCCCGGAGAGGCGATTCGTTGCTGCAGCGCGGCGTCGCGCCTGACGGGATGAAGTCTTGGCGAAACGGCTGAAGTGTCAATTGTTTAGACACTAGACCGTGTCGAGAAGGTGGTATACAGCGACAGAGTGACCGAATCACCGGCGGATTCGACCGGAAGGCCGGGATTTTCATGGGAACAACCGGGCGAACTGACCACTACCTATCAGATCGTCGACAACGCGGCTCGGGCGCCGGATTCCGGATTGACGGGGAGCGGCGCGGACCGCATCGTGACGCCCACTCCACCGAACACAGGATGGCCCCCATGTCGCCGCGAATCCGACTGATGCTCACCGCTGTTGCAGGGCTTCTCGCCGCCGGGTGCGCGTCTGGCGGCACCACCGGCGCCGCGCCGAACGGCGGGCAGCGCACCGTGATGGTGAGCGACAACGGCCGGGCGTACCAGACGACCACGATGCCGTCGTCGCAGGCGGTGTTCGCCGAGCCAGCGACGAAGGTGTGGACGGCGCTCGAGCGGGCGTACGCTTCGCTGGGCATTCCGACGCCGCTGAACGATCCGCGCGGGCATCACATCGGGAACACCAGCTTCTCCAAGGCTCGGCGGTTCAACGGGCAGCCGCTGTCGCGGTACGCGGACTGCGGGCAGAGCCCGGAGGGGCCACGGGCGGACAACGACCAGGTGTACTTCTCGATCATCACGTCGGTGACGATCATCGACTCGACGCACACGCAGCTCGACACCAGAGTGGACCCGGTGGCCGTTAACCTGTCCGGCGAGGACAACGGCCGGGTGACGTGCGGGACGACGGGGGGGCTGGAGACGCTGCTGTACAGCACCGTGAACCGGGAGCTGGGCGGGAAGAGCGAGTAGGCGACCCGCAGCTTCTCCACGCGCACGCCAAGTCGAGCTCCGACGACGTGATTCGCGTCACCATACGTTCCGGCTCCACTCTTCCGCGCGCACATGTGTTTGCCCAACACAAGTTTGCCGGCGAAGATCCCATGACCTATCGGTGATCCAGATCGTCTCTCGGGTGTACGAGGCGAGATGGATTGCTGCTCAGAGCAGAGCCGTCGAAAGACGGTGACGCAGAGCCACGGGGCTACCGCGGACTGCCGCCACGCCAGCCGAGCCGCCAGCGACGCCGTTGATTCTGTGTGGGTCCGGCGACCCTGCTTTCTTTGGGGAACTGATCAGAAGCGGTGCTTGAGGAGCGCTCGGAATGTTCCTTTCATCCGTACCGTGGCGGCGGACGCAAACCTGTCGAGGGCTTAGCTGGCTCCTGCTAGCGATTTCCTTTTCTCTACAGGGCTGCGGGTGGGGCGTTGCACCGAGGCTGCTCCGGCCTCAGGCAAGCCAGCTAGGCGGGGGGGCACTTGTCAAACTAGCAATTAGCCCACCCTCCGTAGCACTCTCTCCCGGTGGGACCGTACAGTTTGACGTAACGGGCACTTGGAACGATGGGTCGTCCGCGGTACCACCGGTTACCTACGCAGCGACGGGCGGCACGATCACACCAACCGGCTTGTTCACAGCCGGCAAGACGCCCGGTCAGTTCTACGTTATCGCAAGTGGATCGACGAACAAAGACAAGGCAGACAGTGCGAGCGTCGATATCGCATCCGTTCCTGTAACGACGATCCATCTTGCCCCTGGATCCATCGCGCTCTACCCCGGCCAAAGCACCGGTTTATCCGCCACCCTTCTCGATGCACACGGTGACACACTCACCGGACGCACGGTGCTCTGGGCAAGCTCAGATACCATGGTAGCTGCTGTAACCCCTGGGGGTAGCGTGACAGCACGCAACGCGGGGAACTCCGTGATAAGCGCCAGGAGTGAGAAGCAAGTCGCACAGGTCCAAGTGGCCGTCCAGGCCCCGCTATTCTACGACGGATTCGAAGGTGGATCGCTGGACCAATTCGTTACGGTAGGCTGCTGTTCGTATTCTGCGACCGTAGTCCACAACAGCGTTAGTCGCCGCGGGCGGTCAGCGGCCCGGATTGAATTGCGCGCCAGTGACTCACTCGTGGGGGCTAGTCACCGATCCGAGCTCAGAGTGATGTCTGGCAGCATCGTCGGCGGCGTCGGTAGCGAGAGGTGGTACGGGCTAAGCATCTACGTACCGAATAGCTGGAAGGTGGATTCGAACCCGCATGACTACCAGATACTCGCCCAGTGGCACAATCTGCCTGATGTCCAACTCGGTGAGGGCTACACGCCGCCTCCGCTCGCGATATGGATTGACAAGGGCGACTGGAGCATTTGGAGCTACTGGGATCCAAGCCCAGTGACTCACCTTCTCGCTAACGGCCAACCGGCGCCACCCGGCGGCAGCAAAGTGCTCTGGCGGGGAACCCTGGATACCGGGCGCTGGACGGACTGGGTAGTCCACACGAAGTGGTCATACGGACCGGATGGGCTGCTCGAAATCTGGAAGGATGGGACCAAGATAGTTTCCGAATCGGGGCCCAATACCTATAACGACATCCGGCCGTTGTACTTCATGGTCGGTCTCTACAAGTGGATGTGGGATGATCCAACACAGGTATGGACCCAGCCGACCCGTACCGCCTTCTTCGACGAGATCCGCATTGTGGGGGCCGGCGGCAGCTATGCGGCAGTCGCCCCTCGATAGGGTCTTACTGAATGGCCCCGGTAAGTGGCGGCCGCCCATCCAACTGCGCTCATTGCATCCAGTTCCGCGGTATCCGGATGCGCCAGCCGCCGCGCACTAAACCACAGATGTGCAGACGCCTGAAGCGTCCGCCGCTGCCCGTCTGCAACGACATGAAATAACGTACCTACGAGGCCAAGGTACTTCGCAAAGACCGGACGACGGCCACCAGCGGCCTTCGTCCTTCCCTTTCTCCTAGCTACTACGGCCACTGTTCAACCGCAGGTAAATCTGCTCCGTGTCGCGCACGACCTTCGCCCACTGATGATTCGCCTCGACTCGGGCTCTCGCCTTTCTTCCACTCTCTGATCGCGTACCTGGCGCGCGGAGCAGCCCACCCAGTACCAGCGCTAAGTCGGCTGCATTACCCGTTTCAAATGTGAACCCGATGCCCTCAACCAACTCCAGATTCTCCGGAATGTCGCTTGCCACAACGCAGTTTCCGTAGCTCATCGCCTCAAGAAGCGCAAGCGACTGACCCTCAATCGTCGACGGCAACACGAAGATCGCCGCGTTACTAAACAGTTCTTCTAGGATACGTCCCGTCACATTCCCCAAGAATCGGATTCGATCATCCCCCGCCGCCTTGAGGCCACACACATACGGATCTCGCTCGGGCCCATCCCCAGCGACCACGAGCCTCATCTCAGTCTGGACAGCTCGAAATGCCTCAATCAGTACGTGACAGTTCTTCTCGGGCGACAAGCGACCAACAAAGAGAATATACTTACCGGCTTCAAGCCCGAGGTTCCGAATTTCACCGGCCTGCCTTGGCGCTGCTACATTGGCGGCGTTGGGTATATAGTAGCTTCTTCCCCCGTATGATCTTTCGTAGTGCTTCTGGAGCGACCGCGACACTACGATCGTGGCATCAGGAAACCAAGCGGCCGTTCGCTCACACAGGCGGAGTACGGCCCGGGCCAGCGTGCCCCATTTCTCCCTCCGCCACTCCAAACCCTGTACTGAGACGACGGTCTTGACACCAGCCAGTCGCATGAGCGGAACGAACAAAGACGATGCGACTGAATGGTAGTGAACAATGTCATAGTGCTTCGTGAGCGCATGTAGTGTACTCACGAAGCTGTGCGCCAAAGTCTCCAGATGCTTCGACCGTACAGTGCGCAGCCTGACGACTCTCATCCCCAGGTACCGTTCCATACGAGGCGTGAAGTACGACCGGCAATAGACCGTGACTTCGTGGCCGCGCCGGACCAAACCACAGCCAACCGCCTCGTAGTACGTTTCTATGCCGCTGTATACTCCGCCAACCCCGCGGCCACCAATGAATGCGATCCGCATCTCTTCTCAATGCTACCCGTTCCGCCAGACTATGGCGCCATGGCCCTCTGGTAGATTCGCATAAGCTGGTCATAATGCTGCTGAGGCGAGTGCTGCGTCCGCACTCTCGCTAATCCCCGCTCACCCATTTGCCGAGCCAAGCTTGGTTGGGTATGCAACTGGGCTATCTTGCTCGCCAGATCGGTTGCGTTCCCCGCCTGAAATAGCAGCCCTGTGACACCATCTTCCACAAGCTCTGGACGAGTTCCGAGCCGGCTCCCCACGACTGGTCGCCCGGCGGCGTACGACTCCAAAATGACCTTTCCGAACGTCTCGTACGCTCGCGACGGCATGACGGTGAATCGGGCACCCGCTATTAACCGGCGCACTTCCTCCTCACCAACCCACCCGACCATTCGGACATTAGTCAACTGTCGTTCTGCGATTAACCGGGCGACAATGGGTCGCTCCGGGCCATCCCCAGCAATAATCAGCGGGACGTGGGGCAACGCAGTGATCGCATCGATCAAATCCAGCACTCCCTTTTCAGCTGCAATACGCCCGCTATACAACACATAGCCAGCATCGTTATCGCCCGGCGACGTTACCTCCAGCGGGATATGCTGGAAGTGGTACAAAACTTCGATCCGGTCCTTGGGCCACCCATACTCGATCAATTTTTCGCGGCAGAACTGGCTCGGTACAACAAACCTAGAAACGCACTTCTCGTAGGTTCTCAACCACCGGTGCAGATAAGCTTCACCGGCAAGGACGGCATTGCTGCCGAACGACGAGGAGTGACACCGCACGCGAAGGACGTTGTGATACGCGCCGGACGCACACCTTTCGCAAATACTACCGTGCGCCACAAGGTTGTAACTAGGGCACAGGAGCTTAAAGTCGTTCACATGATAGACAACCGGAATCCCGCGTCCGCGGAGTTCCCATAAAATGGATGGAGAAATCTGATGATAGATGTTGCGCACGTGTGCAATGTCTGGCCGAAAGTCCCGCACCAGGTTGCCAACGTTGCGCCTTGACTGCAACGAGTATATCGCGCGGCCGGCGAGCCGTACCTGGCGCACTACACCCACGTGCTTGTCTCTGTAATCAACGTACGGAACAAAATAACTTGAATACGGGGATGGTCGATTGGCTGGGTGCGACATCGCAAACAGGCCGACGTCGTGCCCGTGCTCTGCGAGCAATTTCATCAACGCGAATAGGTAAACCTCCGTCCCGCTGAACGCGAAGTTGAACTTGTTGCAAAACAGAATTCTCATGAGCAAGCGTCACCTGTTGCGCCTGATCCCAGGCCGCATCGAGCCACGATTAATCGCGCGAGCTTCGCGGCATTCCGCGCGCCATCATAATTGCCAATTACTCGTTCGTGCGCCCTGTGCTGTACCCTCGCTCGCTCCGCCGTGGTCATGTCCGTGTAGGCGACAACCTTCCGCACTAGATCCTCGAGGTTCCCCGGCTCATAGAGCCAGCCCGTTTCACCGTCAATGACCAGTTCCGGGATACCCGTGATCGCCGGAGCTATGACGGGCAGCCCGTGGTACATCGCCTCAAAGAGAACGATCGGAAGCCCTTCGCTGAGACTCGTCAAAACAAAAAGATCGGCGGCCTCGTACTCATGCGCGACCGTTCGGCCTGGCAAGGCGCCGAGCAGGGAGACTACGTTCTTCAATCCCAAGTCCCTCGTTGTCCGGATCAAAGCCCGTCTTTCAGGGCCCGCTCCAGCGATCCGGCACGACACCTTCACGCCATTATCCACTAGCCGCCGGCACGCCCCCAGGAGGAACACTTGGTTCTTCACCTTGTGTAGCCGTCCCACCGTCAAAATCGCGAGGCCACGCTCCAGCGTCCGGGGCCGAATTGCGCGACTGCGTGAGTTGCCGATGTCAACCCCCAATCGGTTCACGACGACACGCTCGGGTGGCAACCATGGCACCTGATGCAAGAGAGACTCCTTATTGAATTGCGATATCGTGATAACAAGCTTTGCGTTGGATACCTTGAGATCGATGTATACGCGGTCGATCAAGAGATCCGATCCGTGGAGGGTGAGCGTGTACGGGATACCCCTGAGCCGATTTACTATCATCGCCGCCCAGGCAGGGAAATAGCCGTGGTTGACATGTATGTGCTGAACGTCGGCTGGAAGAAGCCTAGCCCAATAGGCCCCCAAGACAATGTGAACAAGAGCCTTGAGCCGTCTGCCCGGCCGTTCCGGTCCCGCCCAGATGATCCGACGATAAATATCACGAAGGCTGCCCATCCTACGAAAACAGTCACCCAAGGCAAGCAGCATAGGCCCCGGTAGAAGCGGCGTTAAGTACTCGCACTCCTCGCGGAGCGCTTCACATCCCGCCAACATACCAAGGCCTTTCGAGCGCCTCACTGCCCAAATCACAACACGCATGCCCTGCCGTCGGAGCGCTTCGATTTCGCGGATGACGTAGCGCTCACCTAATGCCGGGTACCAATGCGACAGATAGACCACGCTAGGTTCAACCCGAGCATTCCTACTGCGAACTGAAGCCGCCCTCACCAGTATCATGCTCACAAACAGCGCATACTAAACGCCGCTTTGAAAGACAGGGACGTCCGGATCTCGTAAACGGCAACGCTAGCCGGGAGTAACGTGGTCGAATTCTCAGAACTCCAGCCAAGCATCGGCCTTCTGCTCCCTCGCGCAACCCAGGCTCTGAACGAGCCCGCAGATGGTTGTGGCGTAGCAAGCCAAAGCACGCCTCTGCCACGATCGTCAACCACTTCGCATTCCCCGCCCTGGCCCATGTAGGCGGAAAGATCCGGCGCAAAATGAAAGTGCCATGTCAGCAGATGTTCCCCTACACCTCCAATTTCATCTTCAATTTCAATGGCGCCACCTGATTCGTACCGTAACGTGCGTGTATGGATTACCCCTCGCTGGCCATTCCCCCAGTAGGGCTGCATGCTAGCCCGAACCATCGCACTCCCCACGTGCCCCCCCGCCTCAAGAAGCCTCACCTTGGCCCGTTTGCCGACGTCTGAAGACCCCAGCAACTGAGATTGCTCCCGACCATCGATCGTCACCGTATTGTGAGCAGATGTGCTACGCAGATAGCGTCGCCAGGCCTCCGCATCTTGGCACGAAAAGAACATCCCTGGATCGATCACAACGCGACGTCCTCGTGCGTGTAATTCGAACGAGAGGGCATCACAGTGGCCGTGGTCAGGCGCGCTATTACGAATGAAGTCCCCAACGTCCATCGTAATGTGCACCTTCGTTGGATGGGCCGCGTCCTGAATTACTGCATACCCCATCTCCGGCAGGATCGACAGCAATCCAGGCGCCGTACGGCCACCATCGCGAGCCACCGCTCTCGGCGGCGGTCCAATCCAGTAATTCAAATGCCGCCCGTCCCTGACGGCTGGCTCGAAGCGGATATAGTTGTCGTCTGATGCTGAGTCCCCGAACAACGCCATCGTCCCGTCATTTCGGAGAAGCGTCGCACTAACAACGCTCATCTTTTCAATTTGGTCACGGAGGGCTCGCCCGATCGCGACCTGATTCTTCCGCAACAAGGCAAGCCATTCCGTGAGTTCTCCCGTGACGATCCGGTGATACATAGGCACCAGCTCCGAATGGCCACCATCCGCAAGAACTTGCCGCTGAATTTCACGAACCAGAACCTTCCTCCCGCGCCGCAGATATCGCCCCCGCGGGTCGAACTCTGGAAACAGCATCGCGAACTCTGCCAGGGCCTTCGCCTCAAGAAGAAGGTGATTATTCGGCCAATGGTATTCGAGAGTATGCGACAAGTGCTCCGCGTGCTCAACCATTGACCCCACGACGTCGCCCCACTTACACCCCGCCGCGGTACCCGCGTGGAGAATTAGGAAGAACGTCCACATCCAGTTATTCAACCGCGCGGCAACCTCGAACGGCGCCTCCCAGCTCGTTGCCTGCCATCTGCTATTCTGCGCAATCCACTGCTCCCACAGCGCCACAACGCGGCGTAGGTACTTTGTCTCCCCGGTATAGTGGAACGCCGCGGCCAACTCCACGAAATAGCGGTGCCGATTCAGATCCCATCGCCACGACACACTGTCGTCAACAGTCGCCGCCCAGTCCACATCCCCGGGAAATAGCCGAGTGCCAAGCCCCCGGAATGCGAACCGTCCATGCACGATCGCGTCCGCTTCTGCAATTGTCAGCGCCCGCAAAGACGGCGGCACAGATTCGACGATGATTTCGATGTCGGCGGCAGCAAAATGAAAGCGTGGGGCGGTGCGCGATGCAAAGTACTCGTATACAGCGCTATGGTCAGCATGCTGGACACCGATAGTCTGAAACCCTCGCTGAATCGCACATGCTCGAAGCCTGTTATCACGCACACGCCTTTGCGCCTTCATCGCTTCTACAGACAGAGCAAAGCGTGCCGTACCTCTCACGTACTCGGGCCCGCGACGTATGGCTTTGCCTCCGAATCGCGCCACGCGTCGAATCGCGGCCCAGGCCACCGTCCACTTGCGCTCGCTTCGCCCCTGCTGTTCAAGACGCGTCACAAGTGCTTCACCGCGCGCAATGGTGCACGACTTGCCACCGCCGCATCTGATTGTGCTTCTTGCGCACAAATCATTCCTGCCACGCTAAACAACAAGGCATTTATGAATACATAATTCATAATCACGAACATGCCGTTGATTATGTAGACAACGAGTATTGCGTGCCACGTAAGGCGGAACTCCTTTGTTAAACCAGCGTGGGCGACCAGCCCCGGCCCGTCCGGCAATCGCCGGCCGAGACGCCAGAGAAGTACTAATGTCGCGATCAAGAGTCCCAGCCCAATAAGTCCATGCTCAAGGGTTACTTCCAAGTATGTGTTGTGGGCCGGTGCCACCTTCAAGTCATAGCCTTGAACATAATTTCTAAGAAGATCTGCGGACGTGTTTGTCCCATACCCAAGCACTGGCTCCTCTGCGAACATGCCTACTGCAGCCCGGTATACGGCCAATCGAAATTCTACCGGGCTACGCTCCTCGGTACGCTTTGCGATCATTTGATGAAAGGGCGGAATGGCGAGCAGCGTCGCTGCCATTGTTGCCGCGAAGATTGCGCCCAATGTGCCAAGGCGCCGAGCAGTGCGGTTCGGCGACCCGATCGTTACCATGGCAAAGGATGTTGCGAACGCAAGCCATACACTGCGGGTCAATGTTGCGATTATTGCTGGCGGCAGGCCGGCTGCCCAGATGGACGCCCAACCTTTCCGGAAGCCCTGCTGCTGCCAACGGTACCACCACAATAGCCCTAAGATTGTCAGCGCACTGCCATTCGCAACTGCCTGAAGGAATGGACCGCGCGCCCGGTCAACCATGATGCCAAGTGACGGGTCGAGTATGAATCGCGGGAACACCAACGCGTCCAGCCCTGCCATCCACGCGACGGCCGTGAAGATCAAGTAGGCCAGCAAGATTGTCGCTATCGTGAACAATCGTTGCACGGCCTCGCCCGTTACGAAGATGTATCTTGCCAGCACGAACATCGCCAAGGGTACGATATATTCCGCGGCAACTACGCTCCAGGTCTGGGCTCTGTACTGTTGGAGAGCAGCGCTTCCCGTCGCAAGGAGTGTCAGAAGCGCAAAAGGCACGATCACTGGCTCAATGACTAGCAGTGGAGATCGAGTCAGCAGAACATGCCAGACTGTTATGACGCACATGACCGCGAGCAAGAGGCGGTCGAAATGCGGTGCAAGGTGGTACGGAGGGAAGAACGCAAACGCTGCAAGCGTCACCGAAAAGAGCAGCGATGGCTTCGACAGCATGATAGCCAATGCGTCCTAGGAACAGCTGACTGACATCAAGCCGATAGGCATGAACGCTCCTTTGGGACCGTAGCCGGGGCCCGTCGAGGGGTCTTGTGCGCGCTTCTCCAGCGATTCACCCCACCAAGCCGAACCCGCCGGGGTGGCGGCTTGATACGATGCTTCCGGGTCATAACCCGAGTTCCGCTCGAACCGCCGCATCGCCCACGCTTCGCGCGCCAGCCAAGGCTCCATGCCTTGCTCAATCCAGCCCGTGAGTTCCTTGGACCTTGCCCACGTGCCGGCGCGCTGCCCGCGAGGCGCGGACCGCCAGTCGGGTTGGGCCGGCGTACTGGCCTCCTAGGGCGAAAGCCCGCAATCCTGGCCGACCTCGCGTACTGGGGCCCGTTCACTCGAAGTCCTGTGGGCGATCTCACAGGTTTCCCGGGCCGAAAAGAAGACTCTGAAAGGGTGCGCTGAATGATCTAGTCGCAGATCGCAAGATCCGTGCATGCCCGGTTCGGCGCCCAAGGCTAGCGCTCGCCATGCTATTCCAGCGGACCTTCAGCCCCGCCTCGCCGAATCGCAACTCCAATCCCGTCGACCGGGAGCTCGTGCCATTTCTCAACCGACGGTCCCCGCATTGTGAAGCGGGCCAACCGGCTGACCATTCCGTTGCCGCCCAACGGTTGTAACACCACCTACTTCCGCCGCTAAACGCTCCGCCGCTGCGATCTTTGGTCTCACCTGCAACACTAATTCCCGTATTCACACAGTCTCCTCCGATGACTCGGACCACCCCATTCTCACCAAAGCGTCGACCCGCCTCATGGCGAGACGCCAGAACTGTAGTATTCTCTACCACGACGCCAGTACCAATGAGTGGGTCGGCCCGTGGCACTTCATGACTCTAGGGCAACTCTGCGGTTCGCCTGTGCCGTGAAGATCACCCCGCGAACCACCGCAGCGACGAAGGTTCCTATTAGCAATCCCCACGCCGCACCTACCACCCCGAACGATTTTGTCAACGCTACCCCTGCGGTCACAAGAACTCCCACGGGAAGAAGATTGACCGCAAAATCGACACTCGCCCGGTTCAGGACAAAGAGGGCACGCGAATACGGAAACGATGCGGCATTTGCTGCGATACCAAGGGCCAGAATGAAAACAGCATCACCCGTACCTCGGAACTGTACCCCATAGACCAAGACGATCAACCTGTTGCCGCCGCCAAGATAGGCCAAGGCCACGACCGCGATGCCGAAGCCCAGTGCTAACGAGTACCGGTGGGCTTGGCGCGATAGTGCACGCGCTCCCATTTTTGCTTTAGTGAATGCCAGCTTCGGTCCAATAGCATTTTGCAGCCCCGTTAGGGGCGTCCTGATGAACGCTAGCACGCCGAGGCATGCCGCCCACACTCCGGTCGCGCCAGTCCCATGAAAATAGGCAAGCATCCAAGGATAGAACCGGGTCGCCATTGCCCAGACTGCGCCGCTCGCCAAGAGCCACCGACCGAGCTTCCAGCTCTGAGACAGATCGGGCACGAAGCGTGCCATCGCGTTTGTGAAAGTGGGTCGTGACACTGCCAACCATCCAACCCACCCGGCACAGGTGGATGCACCGAGCCCGGCAAACGCCCACGTGGCCGTCATGTGTCCCGATAAAGCAACGACAACCAGAAAGCCCAATTGCACGCCTGCGACGACCATATCCAAGGCGAGCGCGCGTCTGGGGCGCATGCGGGCGAACTCAATGCGTCTCACGTGGTCGCGACCAAGACTTGCCACCAGCGCCGGTGAGAGCACCAAGAAAGTATACCCTAGCTCCGCCTCGGTTCTCCCGAGCACAATGCACCATCCGATCACCATGACAATAAATCCCGCCACAACAGCAAACATTGCTTGCTGTAGCACGCTACTTCCGGTGAAGTCTCGAAGAGCACCTCCAGTCAACTCTGGCGAATACACCATATACGGCGTCGAGATAAGCGATATTTGCAGATCGGTCGCAAGCAGCGCGACTGTCACCCCAAGCATGTACAGTCCCAACTCCTCAGCACCGCCAAATCGCCCGACCAATACGCCTGTGAGAAAACTCGTTGCGCTAACGATACCCTGGTCCGTGAGTGAGCTAATTTCATGAGACCAGATCGCAAGTCGGTACGGCGACCACTTCCTGACTCTGCCTCGTTTAGGGTTGCCGACTTCCACAGGATCCACCGCCCCTAGCGCGAGGCGTTTACGCAAGAGCACGATCATTGCGGCTCCAGCAGGGTCCGCTACTAGAGAATAGCGTTGCGGTCGAACTCGTCGACGCACCGCGAGCACCCATCATGGGCGGAACGGCAACTGTTGTCAGCGAGAGACACGGGCCTATCACGAGGAGCATCATCTCCGACCACGCGGCAATCGACTCACGTGGCCCCCGCGCCGCGAAGCACGGCGGGAACGGTACGGAATAGGATCGCCAAGTCGAGCCCGATGGACCACCTATCGATGTACTCAAGATCAAGCACAATCCAATGGTCGAAGCCCAGGTTACTCCTGCCACTGATCTGCCAGAGGCACGTCAGCCCGGGCCGCATGCTAAATCGCCGCATTAGTCGCGGCTCATCAAATTTCCCAACGTCACGAATGGGCAAAGGGCGAGGTCCAACCAGCGACATATCGCCCATCAGTACATTCCAGATCTGCGGAAGTTCGTCCAGTGATCGTTTTCGCAGGAATCGACCAAACGGAGTGATTCGCGGATCATTGCGGATCTTGAAGACCGGTCCGGAAGCTTCATTATTGTTCTCCAATTGGTCCTGCAGCGCCTCTGCGCCCACGGACATAGTCCGGAACTTATACATCCGGAACAGGCGTTTCATGTGGCCGTAGCGGTACTGCGTGAAGAGAACTGGGCCCGGACTTGACAGCTTGACGGCCGTGGCTACTGCCAGCATTAACGGGCTCAGGGCTACTAGCAGGCCCAAGGCGCCCAAAACGTCCATTAACCGCTTGACCGCAAGCAACTCGCGGCTTGGCGTGGCTGACATCGACATGACAGGAGCAGCGTGCGTCGGTTGATCCGGATTGAGGGTCGCCCGCCCGAAGAGGTCCGCGGAATAGCTCGCCGGGACCCCGACCCATGCGCATGCAGCCAGACTCTGCCGGATCTCGTCATAGTGCGATTTCACAGGCAGCCCGATAAGCACGTCGTCAACCACGCGGTGCATCAAAATCTGCTCCAAGTCCTGGATGCCTCCGAGATGCATAACTCCCATCCGCGTCAGCATGGTGTGGGGAGCCGAGTCAACGAATCCGATCACGTGGTTTGCGCGGTCTGCGTCCGCCACGAGTTGCCCATACAACTCTGCCGCACGTGGACCACTGCCAATTAGCACGACTTGCCGAGGACGCGCATTGCTGCGCCTTCGCTCCATCGCTCGCACTGACACCCGCGCCAGCCCGGCGACGGGGACGAGCGTCACACCGAGGAGAAGTGCGGTCATGGGAGTCACCGCGTCGCTCTTTCCCGTAAGGGGGAAGACCATTGCTAGGGCGCAGCCCGCCAAACCTGCAATCGCCAGCCGTGGCCATTCGCCGTGGCCGCTCCGCAACCGACTCGGCGCATACAAACCGCAGGCCGAGAGGACGACCGGCCAAATCCAAGCGAATGCTCCAATCAGCAATGCATTCTTTAGCGATAGCCGCATCTCGAGGAAGCCCGCAACCCCGTTCGGCATGCGGTGGACGTTGCTCAGGATAACCACGACGGCAAGGACGAGTATTGCCATCCCCGCATCGGCTGTCCGCCAGTCTGCCGAGCGGACCGGATGGAGGCGACCGACCGGAAGCCGACCGTCCTGGCCGCAGGCCGTGGCATCGGAGCCGGGCTTTCCGGCATTCGCAAAATGGAGGCGAATGTCAGCTAGCGCGGACATGATATCGCCTCGCCTCCGCGAGGTATCGGTAGGACCCGTCATCCCACGCATTGTGGCGGAGATCTACGTCGTTAAGCAGCGTCCCGAGCACTGGGGCGCCCATGTCTTCCAGCCGTTCCCGCGCATATCGGAGGTCGTCTAGCTCGGTGTGCCCGGTCCGCACCACAAGGAGTACCGCGTCGGCAACCGCTGCGAAAAGACCTGCATCTGCGACGAGATTGACCGGAGGCGTATCGATTACGACCAGGTCGAAGTTCGGCGTTACGACCGTGAGTACATCTCGGATCCTGTCGATCGTCAGGAAGGATCCCGGGCGTTGGGGCAGGCTGCCGGATGGCATTACGAAGAGCGACCCCTCCCGACCTTGACTTACCCACCGCCTCGACTCCTCCACGGCCGCCGTGCCGGCCATGAACTCCGAGAAGCCAGGTTCCCGACTGATACCGAGCGACGTGCTAACCACGCCGCAGCGAAGATCGCCGTCAATGAGGAGCACACGCATCCCCCGAGTCGCCCCGATGAGGGCAAAGTTGATGGCCGAGAGCGTCTTCCCCTCGCCCGGCAGGGCACTCGTGAAAACCAGGACTTTCAGCGGGTCTTCACGGTGGGCGAGGGCGAGATTGGCGTAGAGTTGGTTGAACGACTCCGAGTACGCGGAAGGCGATTCGGTCTCCGTCACGAGTAACGATGGGATCGACGCGACGGCGCGGTTCCGCTCGGGAGTGAGCCCTCGATCCGTGACCCCAGGTCGTGCGCGCGCGGTCCCAACCAGCTTCGGTAGCGGTCGCCGCTCAACTGGCAGACGTGGCAACGCACCGAGTACAGGCAGCCCGGTGGCGAAACGGGCCTCGTCCCGGGAGCGCACGGTGCGATCGCTGGCGTCCAGCGCTAGGGCTCCGGTGACGCCCAACACAGCCCCGAGGCCTAACGCCAAGGCGACGATAAGCAGGGGTCGCGGACTGGCGGGCTTGCTGGGCACGGCAGCGGCGTCAACGATGCGTACTGAAGCGCTGCCGCTCGCCCCGGTCACCTGCGCTTCCTTTAGCCGCGTCTGCACGAGAACCCACAGGTCGTTGAGTACCTTTGTGTTCCGCTCGAGACGCGCCATCTCGAGCTGCTTCTCTGGGAGCATATCGAGCTGGTCGCTGAACTGAAGCGCCTCCTTCTGGAGCGACGCCACCTGGTTATCCAGGCTTTGCAGATACGACTGCGCCATTCCTTGGAGTTGCGTTTCCACCTCTCGGATCCGACGCGTGAGCACTTGGACGTCTGAATCTGCCATGGTGCGGCGAACGAGCAGCTGAGACCGCTCGTTCTCCGCCTGAGCGAGCGCGCCGAGCAGCACCGATGCCGACTGATTGTTAAGAAGCGCCGGGAATGCCATCAGCCTCTGCCAGACGTCCCCGCCGCCGTTCGGGTCGGCAGCACTGTCACGCCGGAACTGGGTTAGAAGCGACGCGAAGGCATCTCGCTGAGCCCTCGTACCGGCGAGGTCCGCCTGCAGCTTGGCCAGCCGCGCGACTTCGTCGTTGGCCTGATCCGGCACATCGACGACATGTGCCCGCTGCTGATACGCGCGGAGCGAATCTTCTGAAGCCCGAAGTTCTCGTCCTAGCGAATCACTTTGCTGCTTCAGGAATGCCATCTCGGCATCGGTGCTACCGAGCCGCGCCAACTGTCGGTCGACGATGGCGTTGTGAGCCATCAGGTTCGCGATCGCCGCCGCCTGCGCTGGGTCCGCAACTCGCGCCTGCACGTCAACAAGGTCGGCGTCCCGGGCGGGACGAGAGATGGTGAGCGCCGATCCGAGGCGCCGAACGGTTTGGTCCATCCCGTCGATTCTCAGCGTGAAGTCCGGGATATCGCGAGCCGCAGCCGCGAGCGCGGCCACCATACCGCCCAAGCGGATCGTGTCCCCAATGCGGGCGGATCCCAGCGGCTTCTTTAACCCCGCACTTGACACGGTGAAAACCCCGCTCCCTGTAGCGTGGAACTGGTATGTGCCGCTGTCGGCAGATCGGGCTACGTGAAGCACCGCAAACAGATTTGACGCGAGGGCGCGGTGGGGTTTAACCACTCGAGCCCGGAGTCCCAGTGAATCGATGACGCGAACCGCCGCTGTCCGCCCTTGTAGCACCTGGATTTCGGTGCTGATGATGTTGTCGTTGTAAAGGGGCTCCACGAGTTGCGGAACATCCACGTGCTGCTCCTCGAACTCGATGACCGCAACCGCTTCATACTGCCGCCTCGCCCATAGCGTGTAGCTGACTGCGGCACCGAAACAGACAATCACGTTGGCCAAGACGAACCGGCGATGGCGGAAGAGCGCGCGGGCCAGCGCACGCATGCCGGCCTGCGAAGAAGCGAAGTTGGCTGCAAGCCGAGAGTCAACCACTTCTGGCGTGTCGGACTGTCTTGGAGTCATCACGCTGCTCCGATCATGGGCGAATCTTCGCCGCGATGAAGATTGCAACAGCGGTGAACCCAGATGCGACGACCGCTGCGTTCCGGGAAATCCAATTCCGCTCCGGCACCTGCACCTCGTCCCCGGACCGGAGCGCCGAGTCGGCCACCGCAGGTGGATCTGACAGGTCGATCGGGATCTTCCGGCCATCGCGCACCAGATCGATCCGGCCCCGATTGCCATCGGGCGTTACCCCGCCAGCGAGAGCGACGGCTCCGAGAACCGTGACCGTGGGATCGGCGTACTGGAATCCGGCATTGCGCACCGAGCCGGCGACCACGATACGCCGGAGCGGCGTCAGCTCGATATCCGGGTCGCGGAGACTCACCGCGTATCGGGCGTTGATGAGCGACCGGAGCGAATCGGGGCTGTACCGGTCCACCTGGATGCGCCCGATCTTGGGGAACGTGATGCTCCCATCGGGCTGCACCTCGAACTCGCCCGACAGGTCCGGCTCGCGCCAGACGGTCACCTTGACCGTGTCACCCGGCTGGAGGGGCGCCCCTCCGCCGATCCCTACTGAAACCGCAGGCCGCTGCGCCCGTGCCCCGGACAGGGGTACCGCGCCGACCAGCAGTGCAAACGCTATTGCCCACATCGGTGAACTCCGTCGTCCCCGAGGGTTGCAGAATTACGAATGACGGGCCCGAACCATCGCACCACGTTCACGCAGTGGCAAGGGCTACGATGTTCTCGCGACAAGCGTTGAGGATTCAATCACGAGCGATTCCATCGCTCAGAATTGCACCATCGTTGGGCGAAATGACCCGCGGGGCCGGGGCGCCCAGCCGATCGGAGCAGGATGACGCGTCGGCATATGCGTGGCCCCGCTCCTACCATGTGCAAGGAGCGTGCGCGCTGGGACGTTGCCGGTTGCTCCACCCAGGTGGCCCATCCCCAATGGCTTATCGGCGCACCAGGAGGTGAGTGAGTTCGCTGAACCGAGGGACCGTCGCGACGGCTCGCCGAAAACATGCGACGGAAAGTTGAGCGATATTGTCCGGCTTGCGGCCCTGGATGGCGCGCCTCCTGAGCATGCCCAGACCTGCATCATCGCGCTAATTATTAGCATTAACGGATGTATTAACCGCGTTTTACAAAATCGTCCGGTTTCGGGGTGGTCCCCGAGACGGTATGGCGGATTCGCGGCCGAGCTCGGGGTCCCGCTCGTCATATTTTCCCCTACCCGCTCGCGTCAGCCCCGGCGCTTTCTTTCGTCCTATGGCCCCGATGAGCCAACCTTCCCCGCCCCGCGAATCCACCGACTTCGTCATTGCCGGTGCCGGCATCGTCGGTCTCGCCACCGCATGGCGCCTCACGGTGCGGGCGCCCGGGGCACGCGTGCTCGTGCTGGAGAAGGAGCCGGAGGTGGCGCGCCACCAGACGGGGCGCAACAGCGGCGTCATCCACTCCGGCATCTATTACAAGCCGGGCAGCGACAAGGCCCGGCTCTGCCGGGCGGGGTACCGGCAGCTGCTGGACTTCGCGGCCGCGCACGACATCCCGCACGACGTCTGCGGGAAGGTGATCGTCGCCACCTCGGATAGCGAGCTG
>JBJKQX010000199.1:0-4390 GCA_046704965.1 Binataceae bacterium (SeqCode) | reverse complement strand
CCAAGCGGGAACCAGCCATGTTCACTCGGATGTAAACGTGGTGGTGTCGGCGGGCGCGGGCGTATGCCAGGAGTTCGCGCATCTGACGATCGGCATCCTGCGACTGGCCGGAGTCCCCGCGCGATATGTCTCCGGCTACCTTGCTCCGGTCGGCCGTTCGCGTCCGCTCGGGTCGCAGGCGAGTCACGCGTGGATTGAAGCGATGCTGCCCGAGGTCGGCTGGACCGGGTTCGACCCCACTCACGGATGCGTCACCGGCGACCATCATCTGCGGGTCGCAGTGGGTCGCGATTACTCGGACGTTCCGCCGCTGCGCGGCGTCTTCCGCAGCGAAGACACCTATCGCACGATGCGCGTAACGCTCGATATCAGGCAGACGTCGGACTCGGAAAGCGGCTCGCTCAAGCCCGGCGCGATGCAACAGCAGCAATAGGCCCGGCAACCAATCTCTCCGGATGACGTCCGCATCGTAACGCGGCATCGATCGTGATGTGGTGCGCCCGTCGTGACGCCGCGTCCGTCGCATGTGGCGCGGTTAACGTTGGCTATCTTGATGAAGGGAGCAGTCCCAGCGCCTCGCGCAGCTTGGGCTTGAGCAGATGGATTAGTTCGGGCTCCCAACAGATATAATTGTCGGGAATATCGAGCACTATCACCTTTTCCGCATGGGAATCGCCGAACTGATTGCGGATGTGGCGGCGATGCGCCTCTTCCATGACGCAAATGATGTCGGCTTCCTCGACCAGCTCAATCGAAACCTGATTCTTCGCCCATGATTCCGTGCCGGCCGAGGTCACCCACATCGGCGCGCACATCTCCGCCAGCAGCATCGCAGCCGTCGGACTGCGATCCATGTTGCCCGTGCAGACCATCAGCACCTTCTTCATAACGGGCGTTTATCCTAGCAGAACGAGCGCCGTTTCGCGTCCGCTTCGGCGTGCGACGGAATCGAGCCCGCGGGAACGGACCATGTGGCAGCCCATCGGGGCAAAACAAACTTGACGATTGCTTCCGTTCCGTTGCAGGCTTTAGTACTTCTCTATTCAAACCGGTATTTATCAGGGGAGAAACGACGTGGATTTCAACATTCCGGCTGACATCAAAGCCTACCTCGCGGAACTCGACGATTTTATTGATAAAGAAATCAAGCCTCTCGAACGCGAAAACGACAACATCCGCTTCTTCGACCATCGGCGCGAATGGGCCCGTACCGACTTCGAGCGCGGCGGTCTGCCCCGGCACGAATGGGAAGACCTGCTCGCCGAGATGCGCCGGCGCGCCGACAAGGCGGGGCACTTTCGCTACGCGCTGCCCAAGGAATACGGCGGCAAGGACGGCACCAACCTCGGGATGGCGGTCATCCGCGAGTACCTGGCGGCGAAGGGGCTGGGCCTGCACTGCGACCTGCAGAACGAAAACTCGATCGTCGGCAATCTCCCCACGGTCCTGATGTTTCGCGACTTCGGCACGCCGGAACAAAAGAAGGAATTCATCCCGGGCATCCTCGACGGCTCGCTTCGGGTCGCCTTCGGTCTGACCGAGCCCAACCATGGTTCCGACGCGACCTGGATGGAGACGCGCGCGGAGCGCGACGGCGACGGATGGCGTATCAACGGGGCGAAAATGTGGAACACCGGGCTGCATGTCGCCACGCACGATTTCATCTTTGCGCGCACCAGCGGCAAGGACGGCGCCGCCAAGGGAATCACGTGCTTTATCGTTCCGACCAAGAGCGAAGGCTTCAAGGTCGAGGAGTACCTGTGGACCTTCAACATGCCGACCGACCATCCGCGCATCTCGCTGACCGACGTTTACGTGCCGGCTGACTCGACTCTCGGCGATCCCGAAGACGGACTTCAGTTGGCGCAGCACTTCGTGCACGAAAACCGTATCCGTCAGGCGGCATCGTCGCTGGGCGCGGCGCAGTTCTGCATTGACGAGGCGGTCAAGTACTCCAAGGAGCGCAAGCCATTCGGCAAGGCTCTTGCCAACAACCAGGCAATCCAGTGGCCGCTGGTCGAACTGCATACCGAGGCCGAGATGCTGCGAACGCTCATCTACAAGACGGCATGGGAAATGGATCAGATGTCCAAGCCCGAAGTCGCGCAGAAGCTCTCGCACAAGGTCGCGATGTGCAACTACCGCGCGAACCGTCTGGTATGCAACGCGGCGGACCGTGCGATGCAGGTGCACGGCGGTATCGGCTATTCGCGCCACAAGCCGTTCGAGCACATCTATCGCCATCACCGCCGCTATCGCATCACCGAGGGTTCCGAGGAAATCCAGATGCGCCGTGTGGCTCAGTACCTGTTCGGCTTCTTCCGCGAACGCAAGCCGGCCGGCGCCTGAACCGTTTGCGCGGGACAGTGAGAGAGCGAGACAAACGGGAGTCATGAGCGGAGACGATTTCGCCTCGCAACTGGGCGCGGCGGTACGACGGCATATCGGCGCACCCGGCACTATTCACGATTTGCGGCAGCTGACCGGCGGTGCGAACAAAACCACATGGTCGTTTGACGCCGAGGTCGATGGCGCGCGGCGGCCTTTCATCCTGCAACTCAGCAGCATGAGCGTGCCCGACAAGGACGATCCTGTCCTCGGGCTCTCGCCGCGTCTGACCGCTGAGGAAGACGCGCATGTGATGATTGCCGCGGTGAAGACCGGCGTTCCTGCGCCACGGGTGCGCGCAATACTGGAGCCCGCCGACGGTCTTGGTGCCGGCTACGTCACGGAGCGCGTTGAGGGTGAAACCCTCGGCCCGCGTATCGTGCGCGACGATAACTTCGCCCAGGCGCGTAGCGTGATGGCGCAGCAGTGCGGCGCAATTCTGGCCACCATCCATCGTATCGATCGCGCCGAAGTGCCGTTCCTGAAGCAACTCGACGCAGCCGAGCAGGTCGCGATCCAGCGAAAGGTCGTTGATTACTATGGGTTCCGTCTGCCCGCGCTCGAAATGGGACTGCAATGGGCTGCGCAGAACGCTCCGCGCACCAGACGGCATACGGTGGTGCACGGCGATTTCCGCACCGGCAATCTGATCGTCGGCAACGAGGGCATCCGATGCGTGCTCGACTGGGAGATCTCGATGGCGGGCGACCCGATGCAGGACCTCGGATGGTTGTGCGTCAAGACGTGGCGCTTCGGCGGTCGACTTCCGGTGGGCGGATTCGGCACGCGCGAGAATTTGTTCGCAGCCTACGAAAAGGCGAGCGGACACAGCGTCGATCCGGCGCACGTCCGCTTCTGGGAGGCGTTCGGGAGCGTGAAGTGGGCGGTAGGATGCCTCAGGATGGGAATCCGCGGCAGCGAGGAGACCGGCGTTGAACGATGCGCGATCGGGCGCCGAATCGAAGAGCCGCTTTGGGACTTCCTTAACCTTATCGAAGGCCGCGACTGACCGGAGCGCGAGGAGCAGCAACGATGCCACGAAGTTTTCCTGACGCCACCGTCATTCTGCGTGCCGCGGTCAAGTATCTCGAAGACGAACTGATGCCCACGCTGGAGGGGTATCATCGCTTCAAGACCCGCGTCACCATCAACGCCGTCAATATCGTCCGCCGTGAACTGGAGATGCGCGACAGCCAGGAAGCTTCCGAGCGCATTCGCCTCGCGGCGCTGCTCGGTCACGACGGCGACGTCGAACGACTCAGCCTGGAACTGTCCGAACGAATTCGCGAGGGCTCGATCTCTATCGACGACCCCGCGCTTCGGGCGCACATTCGCCAGTCGCTGTCCGACGCGCTCGAAGTCAACAATCCGAAGTGGCTCCGGCGGTGAGATGGTGAGATAGTCAGATAGCGGACTCACCGCGACGCGCGACAGAGCGCGATCCGATGATTCATTGCGCCGCGGTCCGACGGTCAACCGTCGGGCCGCGGCGTATCAGTGCTCAGGCGAGGAAATCGTCAACCAGCTTCTGCTTGAGCGACACGTTCAGCCATCCCCCGATTACGTTTCCGCGCGGCGACGGCGTGAACCGGATTCGCGTCTCCTCGGTCACCATGTCCGCGATATAGGCTGCAGGACTCATTCCCAGTTCCGTCAGCCTGACCCATTTGTTCGGACGAAGGGGAGAGCCGGGCTCTTCAGGCACGCGAATCGTGGTCCACGTCCTGTAGTGCTTCATGCCGGGCAACTGCTTGCCTTCGCGCGTATGATGGCCGAGGTACCAGTCCTCGCCGTCGGTGAACGAAATCCCGTCGGCGTAGGAGAGGCAGTAGCTGTCGATGAAGATTTCCTCGGACTCATCGATCTCCGGACGCCCCTTGGGCCACCAGAGCTGAAGCGTCATGTACTTGTATTGCTGCTGCGGTGCGTCGCGCAGCAAATCGAATTGCGGCTCCTCTTCAAGGAACATGCATTCGAACGGGCCGAATCCGGGCTTGCCCTC
>JBJKQX010000198.1:0-11585 GCA_046704965.1 Binataceae bacterium (SeqCode) | reverse complement strand
GTCAAGCGTCGCGTGCCCGATCTGATGGTGCTCGACCTGATGCTGCCGGGGATACCGGGCCTGCAGGTGTGCCGGCAGATGCGGGCGGAGCGCGATACTGCGCAGCTGCCGATTCTGATCGTCACGGCCAAGGGCACCGAGGTCGACCGCGTACTCGGGCTCGAGATGGGCGCCGACGACTACCTGGTCAAGCCGTTCAGCCCGCGCGAACTGGTGGCAAGGGTAAAAGCGCTGCTGCGCCGGGCTGGAGCCCACGACGACTCGCATCGCAAGGGCGTATGGGAACGCGGCAGGCTCAGGATCGATTACGACACCTACCAGGTCTTCGTCGAAAACGAGCGATGCGACCTTGCGCTTCGCGAATTCGAACTGCTGCGATTTTTCGTCGAGCATCCGATGCGTGTTTATACCCGTGAGCAACTGTTGGACATGGTATGGGGTCGCGACACCTTCGTTGAACCGCGCACCGTGGACGTCCATGTAAGGCGTCTGCGCCAGCATCTGGAACGCGACGACTCGAAGCCGGAGCTGATCCTCACGGTGCGCAGCGTGGGGTACCGTTTCAATCCGGAGGCACTTGACTAGGTCGCCCAACCTGCGGATGGCGGCTGCGGTGGCCGCCGGATTCATTCCGCCTGCGCTGGTACTGATCATCCTTGTTTTCACCGAGGCGGTCTCGGTCGCCTGGGTGGCCGCTGCGTTGGTTGTCGGCGCGGTGGCCGCCGGATGGGCCGCGCTGACGGTGGCTCGCGTATGGGCGAGCCGCGCCGAGCGTATCGAGATAGTCGCGGGTTCTCTTGAGGAGGGCCATCCTCCGCCTCATCTGATTCCGGACGAGCGCGACGCGATGGGCCGCGCCGAGAGGCGATTGCTGGCCGCGGCCGACAACATAATCGAGGAAATGGAATCCCTCGCCGAGCAACGCGACGAGTTTGAGGCGATCCTGCGCAGCATGATCGAAGCGGTCGTCGTTACCGGCTCAAAGGGCGAAGTGATCGTTCTGAACACTCCCGCGCGCACGATGTTCGCGCTCAGTCCGGAAGCGAGCTATCGAGGGCGCGCCTTTATCGAACTTTGCCGCGATCCGCGCCTCCAGGAGTTCATATCGCGCTGCACCTCGATGGAAAGAGGGCAGGTGATGACCGCCGAGGTCAACCTGCAGACGCCCGCCCAGATCTACGTTTCAGTGAGCGCGGCACCGGTCAAACGCTCGGGCGCCGCGTGGGTGTTCGTGTTTCACGACATAACCCCGATAAAGTCCTACGAGAGGGTGCGCCAGGATTTTGTTGCCAACCTGACCCACGAGATCCGAACCCCGCTCTCGGCGCTGTACGGATATGCCGAGACGCTGCGGCACGGAGTCGACGACCCGGAGACCGCGGGGCGCTTTCTGGCCATCATCGAGCATCAGGCGCGCCGACTTTCGCGTTTGATCGACGACCTGATCTCGCTGTCCAATCTGGAGCGCGGCCTTGCGCCGCTCAAGATGGCGGAGATAGAGGTGAAACCCGCTCTGCAGGACGCCGAGGAACTGATGCGCGAGCAGGCGCGACGCGAGGGTATCAGTATTTCCGTCGAGTGCCCTGAGGATCTGCCGCTAATCCAGGGCGACCGCGACCGGCTCCATGAAGTGATCCTCAATCTGCTCGACAATGCGATCAAATACACCCCGCGCGGCGGAAGCGTCACACTCTCGGCGCGGGCCGCGACCTCCGCGCCGCCGCAGGTGCGGCCGGGAGTCGAATTGATCGTGAGAGATACGGGAGAGGGGATTCCGGCTGCCGACATTCCGCGACTTACCGAGCGCTTCTACCGCGTTGATCGCGCCCGCTCACGCGAACTGGGCGGGACAGGCCTTGGACTCGCGATCGTGAAACATATCGTCCAGCTTCATCAGGGGCAGCTCAAGATTGAGAGCGCTCTGCGCGAGGGAACGACGGTCACGGTGTGGATTCCCGCCGCACAGCCGGCTGCTTCCGGCGCCGCGACGGGAACCTCCGGCTCCTGATTCGGCGTGCGACTTCCCGGACCCGTTCAGCCAAGTGACGGCGAGGCGGGTCGGTTCTGTCTCTGCCCGGTCAACTGCTCGATGTCATCCGTGAACGGGAAACTTCCGGGTGCGTAGGCGCACAGCGGATCTTCGGCAAGCGGGTTGCCGGTCATCGCAAACGCGCGGGAACGTGACCCGCCGCACGCGCGACCGAACTCGCATACGCCGCATCGCCCCTCAAGCTTGCCCCGGTCGCGAAGATCGTTGAGCAGTGCGCTCTGGCGATAGATCTCGGTCAGGCAGGCATCCCGCAACGCGCCCGCCGGGGCGGTGAGAAATCCGCTCGGATGCACCGTGCCGACATGAGAAATGAAGACGAATCCGCGGCCCGCATTCACCTCAATCGGCGTCCGTCGTTCGGTCGATCCCGCGGGCCACGGCTCCAGCGCGTCGCGCAGCGTGCGGTAGGTCGGGCCGAGTTTCAGGACCTGTTCGGGACGAAGCCCGTGGCGTTCAAGCGCCATTCGTTGCAGCACTACGCGCTTGTAATGATGCCCCTCCGTGGTCTTGACGCGAAGCACCTTCCCGGCGTCATAGAGGAAGTTCATTGCGTCCTCGCATTCCTCCGCCGAGACCTGCTCCAGCACCGTTCCGCGCCCGACCGGTACCAGAAAGAACACGCTCCAGGTCATGGCGCCGTAATCGAGCACCAGATGCGCGATACGGGGCAGGTCGAGCAGGTTGAGCTTGGCAACCGTGGTGTTTATCTGAAGCTTGAGCCCGCACTCGCGAGCCGCTTCCCAGGCTGCAAGCGTCCGTGCGAAGACCCCATCGATACCGCGAAAGGCGTCGTGAATCTCCGGTGAAGAGCCGTCCACGCTGAGCGACAGCGCAACCAGTCCCGCCCGGCGCAACTCCTTTATCAGCGACGGCGTGAGCAGCGGGGTAGCCGAAGGCGAAAGAGAAACCGGCAATCCCAGTTCGGACCCGTAGGAGACTAGTTCCAGCAGGTCCGATCGTTTCATCGGGTCGCCGCCGGTCATGATGAAAAGCGGGTAGGGCTTTCCGAAGCCGGCCACCTGGTCCATCAGCGCGCGAGCTTCGTCGGTCGAGAGTTCCTCGGGATGGCGGTTGGGATTCGCGGAGGCGCGGCAATGCTTGCACGCCAGATCGCACGACTGAGTGGTTTCCCAGATTACGATAAAAGGACGCTGATTCAGATCGAACGAAGGCCGTCTGATCGCGAAGCGTTGTCGTTGACTCTTTCCGGTGTCAGGCATCATGCGCCCACATCCTCCCGCATCAAGCTCACTTTTTCCGAAGCATCCTTGAAGGAGTATCCCGAACCTCCTTCACTGACGACTGCGAGTATCCGCGCACCGTCGAGCACTCGGATACCGCCTATTATATCGACTCCACGCGAAAAGAACGGCCTCGTCCACAGCGGAGCAGTCGGTCCCGCGAGCACCACTCGCCGCGCGCGTGGACACGCGGCGAGCAGCGCTTCGAGTCCCCCCGCGGTGACTGCTCCTGCTCCCTCCACTAATGACGAGGCTGAGATGATAACGACCGACGCATCCGAAAGGGCTTCGCCCGCCCGCTCCGGAGGCGTCCACAGTCCGACGTCAGCCGTTCCGAGAGCGGCGCGATGCCGGTCGATGATTGAAAGCGAGGCGACTTTGCCTTTCAAGCTCCGTATGAACGGCAGGAATGCGCCGACCATCACGACTCGATCGGCAGCGCAGACCTTTGCAGCGTCCAGCGCGTCGAGCCCCGGACATACGCGAGCGCCCGAGAAGCCTACCCGGTCCGTGGCAAGAGCCGAGAGCGCGTTGAGCGATGCGACACCGATCGCCCGTTTCAGCGGAGCTTCCGCCGTCGCGAACGATGCCAACTCCCACGCCGATCGTCCCGCGAGCCGTCCCGCGTCGGGTGTCGCAGCGGCGGTCTTCGGGCAGCATACCGTGTCGGCGAGCGCCCTGGGTGTGAACGCCACTCCGACGTGTCTGGTCGAGTGCGCTTCCGCCGTATAAAAGACCCCAAAACGAAGGTCCTCGGCTGCGATCGGCTCGCCGTCGAGCGCCTGCTCAAGTTGCTTCTTCCAGTCGGCGATAAGCTCCATCGTGTTCAGGTCGCCCGTGGCCGGAAGAACGCGCAATCATGCGCTCCGGACCTGGGACTGGCGTCGGTCGAGCCCGCTTCCGTCGTGTACCATGCGATCGCGCCGCATCCGGCGCATCGCACATGAAAGTGGCGAAACTGTCCCTGCGGGCTGTCAACCGGCGCACTTCGAACTACGTTATCCGTGGTCAGTTCATTTCCGCATTCCGGGCATTTCATATACTTATCTCGCCATCCAGAATGACCACGCCGCGACCGTCGCTGATGTCAAAGGCTTGCGGCGTAGATACTCAAATGGAGTGCATCGTTTGTGCCATCCCGGAATCGCGCTTCCACGGGCTTTTCAGTCGGCGCCAAACCGCGAATCCGGATACAAGTGACTCCAAAGGAACCATTTTTGGCGCCCGCAGATGCATCGTACCGAGCGGTCCGATAAGGATCTGATGACGGTTGCGTTGCCATCCGTGCCGACCCTAGGCGAGCGCTTTTGTCAGGTCCCGTTTCGGCGTTAGATTCATGACCGATGGCGAACAGGATGTGGGGAAACGCGCCCTGGCGGTGCGAGGAGCGGTTTGAGCTTAGGGCGGCGTCGTGGCAATCGAAGCCGGACGTTGCGATTGTCGGCGCGGGTTTGACCGGCGTCTCGGCGGCGTACCATCTGGCGCGTCGCGGAATCAGAACGGTCGTGTTCGAGGCCGCGCGGATAGGAGACGCGGCAAGCGGACGAACCGGCGGCATAGTGCTCGAAGGAACCGCCAGAGGCGTCGCCGAAGGTGCGGATACGTGTATCGCGACCGTGGAGCGGGTGGTTCGGGACGAGCGAATCCAATGCGATTTGCGTCTCCCCGGATGCTGGGAAATCGCGCATCGGGATACCGGAACGCCGCTGCCGTGGAACGACGCGGGCGGGCGGATTTCGATTGCGGGGACGGTCCCGGGCGGAACGGTCAATCCGCTCGCGATGCTTGTCGGTATCGCGCAGGCTGCGATTCGCGCGGGAGCGATCATTCGTGAGAACGTCCGCGTCCAGCGAATCGATACGGATGGCGCGACGGTCCGGCTTGAAACTGACGACGGGACTATCGAGCCTCGCTTCATCGTGGTCGCCGCCAATGCGTGGACCGGCTCGATCGCTCCTAACGTGCGCTCGCTTCGAAGCGCGCTGACCTTCGCGTGCGCGACCCAACCGCTCGATTCCGCGACGCTCAGCGAGTTGGGTCTCGCTTCCGGCATTCCCTTTTACACGATCGACCTTCCGTACCTGTGGGGAAGGCTGACCAGCGACAACCGCGTCATTTTCGGTGCCGGACTCACGTTCGGTTCGCCCGACGAGCTTGAAGCATCGGATGTCGGTTCGGACGAGCCGGCGGACGTGCTGAACGCGCTGGAAGCCCGGGTTCGTCGTCTGAATCCAGTCCTTCAAAACGTTAAGTTCTCCGCACGATGGGGAGGACCGATCGCATTCGCGGAAGACTTCACACCGCTGCTGGGCTCCCTACCGCACGCGCCGAACGTGCTGGTCGCGGGCGCCTATGCGGGCCACGGCGTTGCGCTTAGCGTGCGCGCGGGAGAGCTGATGGCGGCGGCAATCGCGGACGGAGCGAAACTCCCCGAATGGGGTTCCGTCACCCGATGAACTGAACGGCGCGATCAGTCGTGCGAAGGCGGATGCGCGCCGTGCGGATGTGCCGCTTCGTGTCCGTGAGAGGCATCGCGACTCGCCATCCTTTCGTTCAACCACGAAATCCAGGCTTCGAGGCCGTCGCCGCTTGTCGCGGAGAGCGCGACCAGGTTCGGACGCGGCATCACGCGAGCGAGCGATTGTCGGAATCCGTCCACACTGACGCCGGGCAGATGAGGCAGCAGGTCGGTCTTGGTCAGAAGCACGAGATCGGCCGTGCGAAACATCACGGGGTACTTGAGCGGTTTGTCCTCGCCCTCCGTGACGGAAAGCGCCACAACGTTCGCGTTCTGACCGAGGTCGTAGACGGCGGGACATACCAGGTTGCCCACGTTTTCAATCACGAAGATGTCGAGCGGGGCGGCGGGGAAGTCGTGCAGGGCACGATGGACCATCGCGGCGTCGAGGTGACACGCGGAGCCGGTCGTGATCGACGTCGCGGGTATTCCGGCTGCGCGAAGACGTTCGGCGTCGTGCTCGGTCGCAAGGTCGCCGCTCACCGCGCCCAGCGCCAGCGAGCCACGCAGCGCGGCGGCTGTCGCTTCGAGAATTGCGGTTTTGCCCGCACCGGGCGAGCCCATCAGGTTGAGCGCAAGAATTCGATGCTCCGCGAAGTGCTCGCGATTGTGCGCGGCGGTGCGGTCATTTCCCGCGAGTATTTTTTCGTGAATGTCGACCGGGACGATTTCCGGATCGCCGCATCCGCAATCCTGACACATCAGGGAACCTCCATCTCGATTCGTTCGAGCACGATTTCGTCGCCCTGCACCAGTCGCGCGGGCATCGCGCAAGTCTCGCACTGGAGCGCCGCGCCGCGCTCGACCGTCCGTCCGCACCCGGGACACGCCCATCGCCCCTCAACGCGCTCGATACGTAGCTCCGCGCCGGCGCATACCGTCCGCTCGCGAAAAACCTCGTAGGCAGACGCGAGCAGGTCGGGATCGACGCCCGAGAGCGTCCCGATCTTGACGTGAAGCCGGCTCACCGACGACGCGCCGTGCGCGCGCGCTTCCTCGTCGACGCGCGTGAGCATCTCTTCGATTATCGAGTATTCATGCATCGTCGATCGCTCCGTCTATCAGCCGCGTCGTCATTTGCCACGAAAGTTGGGCACGTTCCTCGCGAAGAAAGATTCGATACCGGCGGCGAAATCACTCCCGTCCGCAATTCGTGTGAGGCTCTCCAGTTCGCGGTCCAGATGGTAGTCGAGCCGGTCGACGCCGGACGCCTGATTGATCAACTCCTTGGCGATCGCGTAAGCGCGGGTCGGGCCATCCGCGAGCTTCCGCGCGGCTTCCATCGTTTTGGCCTCGAATCTCTCGACCGGAAAGACGGCGCTAATAAGTTGCATCTCCATCGCCTTTTTCGCGTCGAGCCGCGGATTCATCAGCACAAGGTCCATCGCGCGCCTCAGTCCTACCAGCCGCGGCAGAAAGAAAGTCGAGCTTTCCGCACCGGTAAGCCCTGTCCGCCCGTATGCCCATTCGAAGCTCGCGCGCTCCGAGGCAAACACGAGGTCACACGCCATCGCGAGGCCGAAACCGCCGGCGGCCGCGATTCCGTCAAC
This sequence comes from Binataceae bacterium (SeqCode), assembly GCA_046704965.1. GTDB lineage: Bacteria > Desulfobacterota > Binatia > Binatales > Binataceae > DTIX01. Next base: position 4,226 of record JBJKQX010000198.1, on the reverse strand, counting down.
CGCCGCGATAAACGGTTTGGGCGCGCGCTTAATTTCCGAGATGGTGCTGTGGATGTATTCGAGAATCTGCTTGAACAGTTCGCCGAATCCTCCGCCGTCGCGCTCGCCCTCGGGTTTCAGGTAGGAGAGATCGTCCGCTTCGCCGCCTTCGCGGATATATTTCAGATCGGCTCCGCTGCAAAACACGCCTTCGACGCCGCGCATCACCACGGCGCGAATCGACTCGTCGCGCGCGAACTTCAGACCAGCCCGGCGCAGGTCCTGCGCGGTCGCGACGTCGAGCGAATTGAAGCGCTCGCGCCGGTCGATCGTGATAATGCCGACCGCGCCTTGCTGCTCCGTCCTGATATTACTGGTCTGCCGTGTAGCCACTTCCGTATCCTTCGACGTTCAACAGATTCGCGGCAAAAGCTCACCCTCCGGTTCGGTGACGAGTCGGCGTCCGAAGCCCGTATCGAGGATGACGAAGCCGGGGCGCTCGGCCACGCAGGTGCCGACCACTTGCGCGCCGGCGCCGAGCGGATGCGCCCGAAGCGCGGCGAGTACCGCGTCAACCGCCTCGGCCCGTATGCCCATCACGGCCTTGCCCTCATTCGCCGCATGGAGCGGATCGATTCCGAGAAGTTCGCTGGCCGCGCGCACCTCATCACGAATCGGAATTTTCGTCTCTTCCAGCACGATACCGACTCCGCTCTTCTCAGCCATCTCGTGAAGCGTGCTGGCGAGTCCGCCGCGTGTCGGGTCCTTCATCGCGACAATGCCGCCGTCGGGCGCGGCGGCGAGAGCGGCGCGCACGAGGGAGTTGAGCGGCGTGACGTCGGACTTCAACTGGCCCTCGAAGCCGAGTTCGTGGCGATGCGCCATCACGGCCAGCCCGTGATCTCCGATAGTTCCTGTTACCACTATTTTGTCGCCGGGCTTGAGCGCGCGGTCGGTGACGATACGCGGGGTGAAGGCGATGCCTGCGGTGTTGAGCACGATACCGTCGAGTTCGCCATTGCCCATCACCTTGGTGTCGCCGGTCGCGATAGCGGTGCCGGCCTCTCGGCATGCGCCATGAATCGAATCGCGCACGCGCTCAAGGTCGGAGCGGGCAAATCCCTCTTCAACGATCACCGCGCAAGTGAGCGCGAGCGGTTCCGTCGCACCCATCATCGCGAGGTCGTTGACCGTGCCCGAAATCGCGAGCCGACCGATATCGCCGCCGGGAAAGAAGGGCGGATTGATCACGTAGGAGTCGGTCGTGATCACCAGCCATCGGTCACCCACCCAAATCGCGGCGCCATCGTCCATCGCGTCCGGACCCACGCCGTCGAAGTGGACCGGCTCGGCCCCACTCAGAAGGACGTTTTGGATGAGATCGCGCATCGCGCGCCCGCCCGCGCCGTGCTTGAGCGCGACCTTTCCGTTCATGAGACCATGCGACGCACTCATCGCTCTTCTCCAAGGTTCAGATGGCCGCCGTACTGATGCCAGATGCGGCAGGTGCCTTCGGTGCTGACCATGCAGGCGCCGACAGGATTTTCGGGAACGCATTCACGCCCGAAAAGCGGACAGTCGCTGGGTGACGAGATGCCGGCCATGATATCGCCGCATACGCAGGACTGCGCGAGACTCGGTGGCGCGTAATCCCAGAGCTTGGTCAGATCGATCGTGAAGCGGCGGCGCGCGTCAACCGAGGCGAACTCGTCGCGCAGCCGCAAGTTGCCGTTGGGAACGTGCGCAATCCCGCGCCATCGGCCACCCACGGGCCGGAATACCTTCCAAAGAACTTCCTGTGCGCGGCGGTTGCCCTCGCGCGTGACGCATCGCGGGTAGGTATTGAGCACCTCGGCGCGTCCGTCGCGCACGAGTTCGACAAGAGCGAGCAAGCCGGCCAGGATGTCGAGCGGCTCGAAACCGGCGACCACCACGGGAAGCTTGTGACGTTCGACGAATCGCTCGAAGATTGCCCATCCGGTGATTGTCGCCGCGTGGCCGGCGGCGAGAAACCCCTCGACCCGCGTCTCGGGCATCTCGGCGACGATTTCCATGACCGGCGGGATGTACTTGTGCGCTGAGAGGATGGAGAAGTTCTTGGGAGGGTCGGCAAGGATGACCGCGGCGGTGGCCACTGCGGTGGTTTCGAATCCGCTGGCGAAGAAGACGCATTCCTCCGTGGTTTTGCGCGCCAGTTGGACAGCCTGGCCCACGCTGTAGACGACGTCGATTTTCGCGCCTTCGGCCTGCGCGTCGGCGAGCGACTTCATCGTGCCCGGCACACGCAGCATGTCGCCGTAGGTCAGAATCCTCACGCCCTGTTCGGCCAATGCGACAGCCTCGTCGACTTCGGGCAGGTCGGTAACGCATACGGGGCATCCCGGTCCCATGATGACGTTGAGTCCGCGCGGAAAGACCGACCGCAGGCCGTATTTGGCGATGGCCTGTTCGTGACTTCCGCACACATGCATCACGGAAACCGGTGCGCGCCCGATTTCATCGACCACGTGCGCAAGCGCGCCGGCCATCCGGCGTGCGGTTTCCGCATCCTGGAATCTGAGTTGGTTGCCTCGACCGCCTACGTCAGCCACGTTTCTTGGCCTCGCCGGTTGCATTGATTTCGCCGCGCACGTCCGCGCCCATCAGGTCGTCTTCGTCCTCCATCGCCTTGAGCAACTGGTCGTAGAGCGCGAGCGTTTCGTCGATTTCCTCGTGCGGGATGCGCCGGATCGCGAAACCGACGTGGTTCATTATGTAGTCACCCGGCCCGACGGGTTCGTCGACGATATCGAGTCGCACCTCGCGGCGAACGCCCCAGAAATCGACCGTGGCGACGTCACCGTCAACCGAGACAATTTTGCCGGGAACACCAAGGCACATCGCTTCATTCTCCCCTAAGCGTCTTTGCTTTGTGATTCGCGATCATCGCCTGCCCGAGCGCGAGACCGCCGTCACCCGGCGGCACCTGCTGGTTCAGGTAGACGTCAAAATCGAGCGCGAGGCAGTCGATCACTCCGCGCGCGAGCAAGTCGTTCTGAAAACATCCACCGCCGATCGCAACCGGCATCCGCCCGAAACGATCCGCGACGTCGCGCACCAGGGACACGGTCGCGTCGACGAGCGTGTTGTGAAACCGCGCCGAGACGCGGGATGCCTCCGCCTCGGAGAGCAGGTCGGTCACCAGTGCGCGAAGGGCAGGGCGCAGGTCGAGTTCCCACGGGAGCGAATCGCGGTTCACTCCGTATGGGTAACGGCCTGATTCGCCGTCGTGCGCCGCAAAGTTAAGCCGCGCAGCGACCTGACCCTCGTACCGGGATTCGGTCACGGCGAGGACTATCGCGCCGACCGCGTCGAAGTATCGCCCGACGCCGCGCGCAAGCGGACAGTTGAAGCTGGCCTTGAGCATCCGCGACACAGTGGCGACAGCGCCCGCATCGAGTTGGCGAAACATCGAAAGATCGGCGAGCGGAGGCGAACCGTCGAACGCGTCGTGCAGCGCCGCGAGTGCGATTCGCCATACTTCGCGTATCGCCCGGTCGCCGCCGGCAAGTGCGAGCGGACGGAAGGTCGCGATTCGCTCGAACCCGTCGTACTCGGCGACCATCAATTCTCCGCCCCAAGCCGTGCCGTCGATGCCGTATCCCGTTCCGTCGTAAGCCACGCCAAGGACGGGACCGTCAAGCCCATGCTCGGCCATCACGCTCGCAACGTGGGCGTGGTGATGCTGTACGCCAACGCGCAAAACGTCGGGACGCGCCATCGCGTAACGGGTCGAGAGGTAATCTGGATGCAGGTCGTGGGCGACGACTTCGGGCACGGTCCCGAGGAAGCGCTCCATGCGCGCGATAGATTCCTCGAACGAGGCGTAGGTTTCGAGATTGTCGAGGTCGCCGATTTGCGGACCCAGATAGGCTTCGTCGCCGACGGCGAGACAAAACGTGTTCTTGAGTTGCGCGCCGCACGCGAGCACCGGTCGCCGCGCAGGATGCTTCAAAGCAAGTGGACGCGGCACGTAACCGCGCGAGCGACGCATCACGATGGCGCGTCCGGCGATCTTGCGCACAACAGAGTCGTCGCATCGCGTGACGATTTCGCGATCCTGCACGAGAAACAGGTCGGCGATAGCGCCGAGGCGCTCGCGCGCTTCCTCATTGCGATAGGCGATTGGCTCCTCGCTCAGATTACCCGAGGTCATCACGACACGCCTGCCGTCGCATTCCGCAAGGTGCAGATGATGGAGCGGCGTG
>JBJKQX010000197.1:0-3067 GCA_046704965.1 Binataceae bacterium (SeqCode) | reverse complement strand
ATCGCGGTGCAGCGGCGCCATGAAACGTTCGAACCACTCGCGCGTGATCATGGCTTGTTCGCGCGGGGCACCGTTCAACGACTTGGCGTAGCGCGCCGCCGACTTGCCCGCTCGGTAGCCTCCGGTGACTGCACCGTGGACGCAGCGATTGTGATCTGCCGAGTCGCCGGCCGCAAACAGCCCCGGCAACGTCGTCGCGGCCTCGCCGTCGATTTTGATCCCGCTGCCGTTGCATTCGGTCGGTCCGGCCTGCATACCTTCGGACACCATGATCTCGACCGGTTGCTTGCGCAGGTCTTCGCCGCGCTGGGCGAGGTAGTCGGGCAGCGTATCCTTGTCGTACCCGAGCGTCGTTTCAAGGTGATCGAGATCTTCGTCGGTCAACCCCCTGCAATCGCTGAAGATCGGCCCGCGGCCGGCGCGCACTTCCTCGATACTGTTCAGCACGCACGAGTAACGCGGCGCGCGGTTGCCGAGCGGGTGGTTTTTCTCCATGTAGTATTCGCCCAGGCTGTTCATGAATCGCCCGCCCAAGCCGGTTAGGGCGTTGAATCCCGGCGCCGCAAACCCCTTCGGTAGCATAGTCAGGCGCATGTACTCCATGTTGGTGAGCGCGGCCCCGGCGGCGAGCGCCATCACCTGACCGTCGCCCGTGTTGTACGGGCACAGCCAAGTATTGAATGGATTGCCACGCGGGTTTTCGTAGATCCGGTTGGTGTTGCCGGTGGCGATCACGGTGGCCTTGGCTTCGATAAGGTAAAAGCGGCCGGAGCGGATGTGGAAACCGACGGCGCCGGCGACGTGGCCCGAGTCGAGCAGCAAATCCACCGTCATCACACGCGAGAGCATCTTGCAACGCAGATCGCGTACCGCCTTTGCCAGCCGCGGCTTTAGCAGCTTTCCGTTGAAATTGATCCAGTACGGCCCGGGCTGTCCCATCGACTTGGTGCGGTAGTACGACCCGTCGGGCTGGGTGAGCGGGTTGCCGATCCGCGCCATGCGTTCGATCGCGGCGGGCAATTCGTCGCAAAAGAGCGATTCGATGTGTGAGATGTGGTTCGTGCCCCGGCCGACCTTCTCCACATAGCCAAGAAACGCGTCCCGTGTGTCCCATTCTGCGCCTGTAGCGAGGTAGGCCATGAAGTGATCGACGCCGCCGCCGATGTCGCCGCTGCGCTCGATCTTGCCTTTGTCCATGACTACGACGCTGGCGCCGGCTTCAGCCGCTCCCATCGCGGCATTCGTTCCCGCCAAGCCACCGCCGATGATTAATACGTCGGTCTTGAGTCTGATCGGTTCCTGGTCATTTTTTCCCATGAGTATTCCCTTTCGCCGAGGCCGTTCTGGCTTCGGTTCTTTTCGTAGGTGATCGATCTTTCGCGCGCTTCGTCTGCGGTAATGGCGGTACGGCGAGCAGCGGCGATCGTTTCGCGAGTCTTATGAGCTCGCCGTTGGAGCGGCGGATATGATCCTCCAGGACGGGCCGTAGGCGCTCAAAATCACCCGATTGAAGCGCTTCGATGATGGCATAGTGCTCCTCGGCGTTAGCCCGGGAGACTTCCGGGCTCGGCGCCACCGCGCCTATGACCATCTGCAGCAGATCCAGTGTCGACGCGAGCATCATGGACAGAATCGGATTCCCGGACATTTCGCCGAGCCGCAGGTGGAACTGCAAGTTTTCGACCGAAGCTGTAAAGCCGCGCTTCGACCGCTCAATCGCCGTCTCAACGCAAGCTCTGAGGCTCGCAATTTCCTCCGCGCCAACCTGGCGTATCGCCAATCTGGCGACATCGGTCTCGAGGACCAGGCGAGCCTCGGCCAGGTGCGACATATCGACTTGCCGCAATCGAATCAGCTCGCTCAGCATATCGGTTACCGTCTGCCGGTCGCGCTCTGTGATGAACGCGCCGCCCTGCTTGCCCTTTCGAATCTTTACGATCCCGATCAACTCGAGGGCCCGGTACGCTTCGCGCACCGCCGGCCGCCCCACGCCAAGCATGTCGGCCGCTTCGCGCTCGGCGGGAAGCCTATCTCCCGGACGGTATTCGCCCGAGAAGATGCGGTACTTGAGCATTTCGACGATCACTTCGATTGTCCGGCGGACTTTCACCCGATCAAGCGACGAGTTCCCCGGGTGATTTTCAGGATCGGCTTGCGCCGGTAGAGGGGCATTTAGAGGCACTGTAAAAGGTCTAATGGATTTACCATTAAATTAGTTTAGACGCTGTTGGTCGCGCGTGTCAATGTGCAGTGCACAACGGGATAAAGCCAGGAGCGGCGGGTTCCTTTCGGCCCCTTGACCCGGATCCCAATTGTCGCCGCTCAAAGCCACGATGGAAGGCGGCCGCTCGAGCGCGCTGCCCCCGTTGCCGCGCACATCACGAACAAAATGCGTGCATCGCGTGCGGAACCCATCATGTATCGGCAGCGATTGCTGCTGCGGCGCTTGCATCCGATAGGGGGCATCCGTTTGGTCCATCCGTTTGGTCTATTGACAGAGACTCTGCGGCGGCAAAAGATATCTTCGAGTGGCCTTCCAACAAGCCAGAACGAACAACAAGGGCGAATTGCAGTGGAAGAAGCATGACGATCGAAATCCCGAATGAAATCAGAAAACAAACATCCAGATGCGCGCGTGACTTTGGATGTCTTGTGGCCGACCGATGTGGCAACCTAGAAATGTGCAAGGCTGTGGGGTCCTTTGGACCAAACGTGGTGCAGCTTGCCAGGCATGACCAGCCCTTTTGTGGATATTGCATCAGCTTCGGAAGCGGCCAGCTATGCACTTGTCCGGTTCGTTGCTATCTGCACCGTAACGGGTATTCCGGTACCAATTGAAAGTCCGGTTCTAAGGGTTGCGCTGGACGCATCGAAGCAATAAGAAGAGCGGATGACGCTTCGGCCTTGAATCCGAAGCGTCGTGAGATCTCCATGAGCGCATCGCCAATAACGAAAGGGGACATCGGCGATGAAGCATTTCTACCATGTAGCTGTGCTGGCGATAGCTCTACATGGATGTGGGTACGCCGCGAGCCCCAGGAGGCTGACGGTCAACACTGCGTATTTC
>JBJKQX010000196.1:0-3989 GCA_046704965.1 Binataceae bacterium (SeqCode) | reverse complement strand
CGGACTCACCGGTTGCAGCGCGAAAAGCGCACCCACGTGGCTGGCAGGTTCGGTCGCCATGGCATGCGCCACCGCAAGCGTGGTTCCCGAAGCGCCAAAGGCCGCAAACAGAGCCGTGCATTGAGCGGAACTTGCTCCCGTGCTCTGGACGCATGATGCAAGGATGTTGGCAATCGTGTCCATCTTCTCCAGACCGCCGCAGTTCACCGGCGGAGTGCCGCCCGCGCAGTCCGATGCGGTAGGCCAAAAGCTCGCCGGTGCGCCGGTGGTAGCGTCGACAAGATTGGTCTGGGCCAGAAGCATCGAGTTGTCCATGCCTGTCACGTTGCTCTCCGGAGCCCCGATAGTTTCTCCGCTCGAGTCAGTGAACTGTGCCAACGCCCATTCAGTGGCGACCGTGGTCAGTTCGTTGACTTTGACATTGCCCAGGGAGTTGAGACTTTGGCACGGTCCGGACAGCCCTATAAGCCCGATTGCAGAGTTGCTGCCGGCGCCAGCGTTACCTCCGACCGCGGTCAGGTAAGTTACGGGATTACCGCTCGGGCAATTGAGCTTGATTGTGAAGTCGCCGTTTGCGTCAGTCGTCGCCTTGCCGAGTGCGGATGCTCCTGAGCCGTAGCCGCTGCCCGTCGCATACAGCGTCACCGTGGAGCCCGTAATGGCGTTTACTCCTCCTGTGACCGTTCCACTTACCGAAGTTCCTTTCGACGGCGACGAACCTCCGCTGCCCCCGCCGCCGCATCCAGCTACCACGAGCGCAAGAGCCATCGCTATAACACCCCCAATCACCCGTCGCACATGTGATAACTTCATCGACCGTCTCCTCTTCAGGAAGTCATTTTCTGCGTCGATTCAGGCCGCATTGTTAAAGGCAGAGCCTCCTGCTACACGGCAGTCGCAGGTCGCACTCGTATCTCATGAATTGCAGTGCAATGCTAAAGTAGGTAACGGCTCCCTATCGTTATCGCAAGTTATCAAGCTAACGCCATGCATTGACTGTGTGGGTAATTTTGACGCTTCCAGGGGCGATGGGAGTCGCCGCCGGACCAACCTTGAAGGCTGGTGGAAAAAACGCTCAAAACCGGGGGGTAATTGACGTCAATTCGCTGCACGCCGCATCGTCGTCACGGCGAATTCGGGCGAAAAGGGTCGCGAGGCAGGGGCAACCGATGCCTGGAGGCGGGGGTGTGTTCGGTTGGAAAGACGCGACGCTCCTGGGCTAAAAGTAGGCAGACGCCGCAAGACCGAGATGGCTGACCGGCCCCGCATTCGGGGTGCGGGGTGGCCGCAAATCCCATTGCAACGGTGTCATCGCGCAGGAGGGTGCTATGCACGTAGGCTATGGAGTGTCATTTCAAAATCCCGACAACGCGCTGTCGGATGCCGAGGTTTATCAGAACGAGGTGCGAATGGCCGAGATGGCCGAACCGCTCGGGTTCGATTCCATATGGTCGGTCGAGCACCACTTCGACGACTACACGATGTGTCCCGACGTGTTGCAGTTTCTGACCTACATGGCGGGCCGGACGAAAAATGCAAAGCTGGGCTCTATGGTCGTGGTGCTGCCGTGGCACGACCCGATTCGCGTTGCCGAGCAGGTTTCGGTGCTCGACCATCTCTCCAACGGCCGCTTGATACTGGGTCTTGGCCGCGGGCTTGCGCGGATAGAGTTCGAGGGCTTCCGTCTCGATCAGAACGAGGGGCGAGCGCTCTTCGTCGAGCATGCGGAACTGGTCCTGAATGCGCTTGAGAAGGGATACATGGAAGGCGGCCGTCACACGCAGCAGCCGCGCCGCTATATACGGCCGCTGCCCGCTCGTTCATTTCGCGGGCGCACGTACGCCGCGGCGGTCTCGCCGGAATCGATGCCGATAATGGCGAAGCTCGGTATCGGTATTCTGATCATCCCGCAGAAGCCGTGGGAAGCCGTGAAGAAGGATTTCGAGGTCTACCACAACGTCTGGCGCGAAGCTAACCCGGGCACTGAACCGCCCCGGCCGATGTGCGGAGGATTCGTCTTCGTCGACGAGGACCGTAGCCGCGCCGAAGAACTCGGCATGAAGTACATCAGCGAGTACTACTACACTGCCATGAAGCACTACGAAATGGCGTCGGAGAAGTTCGGCCAGCACAAGAGCTACGAGTTCTACAGCGGAATCAACAAGTTTATCGCCCGCCACGGATTGGATGGCGCGGCGAAGAGCTTCGCCAGCCTGATGCCGTTTGGAACTCCCGAGCAGGTGATAGAGAAGTTCGCCTTCATGCGCGAGACGGTCGGCATGAGCGGTGTCATGGCCAACCTGAGTTACGCCGGGATGTCGTTCGACGAAGCCGAGCGCAACATGAAGTGCTTCGCCGAGCGCGTGATGCCGGAGCTCAAGAAATGGAAGACGCCGCCACTGGGAGAGCCCGCGCCGCTCTCGCTCAACGCTTCCGGCGCCGAAGCAGCCTGACGTCGTAAGGAAATTGCGCACGAAGGGACGGCCCGCCACGGGTCTGTCCCTTCGTTTTGTTTCACGTCCGCCGGTCCGTCTGGACCTCTCCGAGCAGATATCATGAGGTGACCGGACATTTGCGCCTAGGGTTTCAAAGACGCGCGTGAATCGGCTCGCCCATGAGGGTTTGATTGTCCGGCACGCGAGGAAAGTCCAACAGGGAGAACGCCAATGCGATCGCATACGAAGTATCTGACGATGAAAGTCCCGGCACGGATGGATTTCGTCAACATAACTCCCGAGGTGGCAAAGGCGGTCGCGGAAAGCGGCGTGCGCGAGGGGCTTTGCCTTGTGAACGCGATGCATATAACCGCCTCGGTGTTTATCAACGACGACGAGCCGGGACTCCATGAGGATTACAAGCGCTGGCTGGAATGGCTGGCACCTTTCGATCCAAGCCCCGAGCGTTATCATCACAACCGCACCGGCGAGGACAACGGCGACGCGCATCACAAGCGCCAGGTCATGGGTCGCGAGGTCGTGGTCGCGGTCACCGCGGGCAAGCTCGACTTCGGTCCATGGGAACAGATCTTCTACGGCGAGTTCGACGGACGCCGTCCCAAGCGGATTCTGATCAAGGTGATAGGCGAGTAGGGAAGGGCGGCGTCGGCCTCGCGATGCGCGGATCCGTGGGGGGCCTTGGGTGATCGAGGCGGTGCGATCTGTCGGCCACGAATTGTCGCGCAGCGGGAATCGGTCGCGCGAAACGTGATTCGCGGCTTCGCCAATGCGAAAAGGACCGTCGGTTTAGCACCGACAGTCCTTTTCAGGCTGTGTCCGACGCCTTCAGGAGGGTTGCGGGTTGGTAATCGGCGTCGGGCACTTCGCCGGGGACGCGCGGCCGCCTCTGAGTTCAAGGCTCAAAGCCGGGCTCCCCCGCCTCTCGGAGCGGCCGCGCGATCCGGCCGTTCCCCAAGCTACATCGGCGTCGCCTCTCTCTCAGGCGTTGCCGAGTTCGAGTAGTCTCCTTGCGCCGGCGAGGCTCAGCACCTCGTTAGTGCCGTCTTCGATCAGCGACGCGCGAGCGTCGCGGAATAGCTTCTCCATCGGATACTCTTTGGTCAGGCCGTTTCCTCCGAAAAGCTGGAGCGCGTCGCTCGCGACTTCGAACGAGGCTTGCGTGCAGAAGGTCTTGGCTGCGATCGCGTGCTCAATCGACGGTGCCGGGGAGTCGTGATTGTATATCATCGTCGCGCGCGACAGGGCCCGGCACGTCTCGACCTTGGTGAACATCTCGAACAGCCGCTTTTGAACCAGCTGATGCTCGCAGATCGGCTTTCCTCCCTGGACCCTTGTCTTGGAATAGGCGAGCGCCTCTTCGAAGGCGGCTCGCGCCAGGCCCGTAAACGCCGTCGCCATCGCCGAGTTGGCGAAAGCCAGCGTGCGCGTCAGCGCCTCTTCGTAGCCGTCCGTAATCAGCATGAACCGCCGCGGTATTCGCACGCCGTCGAAAAATATCTCGCCCTGATTGAGCGCGCGCTGCCCGAGCTTGTT
>JBJKQX010000195.1:0-3961 GCA_046704965.1 Binataceae bacterium (SeqCode) | reverse complement strand
CGCTTCTCCCATTTGATCGCGCCGGCGAAGTCACCAACGTTGGCATAAGCGGCAGCCTGCGCATCGACCTCACCAGCCTCTTTCCACGAGGTCAGCCGGCACGCGGCAAGCGCAAGGCTTAACGCTTTCCCGCCGTCGCGGAAACGGTCGTTCGGACAGGTGGCGAGAAGCCAGGCCAGGTTTTCGTCGGCCCAGGCATCTTTCGGACGTAAACGGAGCAGATCATCGAAGTCCTTGCGAGACGCGCGATAAAGGCCGAGATCCTCATAGAGCCACGCGCGCCATCCCAAAGCGTAGGTGTCGTGCGGGCTTTCCTGAAGATCCTCAGTAAATTCTGAAATTGCACCTCGCTTGTCTTTGCGCGAATAGCGCAGGTAACCCGCTGCGTTGTAATAACTCATATGCCCGTAGCCGGCCATGAAAACCGAGAACACAACGGTCAAAAGATACGGCGTCGCATCGTTCATGATGTGCGCCACGATGCATGCGTCGAGGTCCCTTCGCCACAGGTAAACGAGGACAAACACCAGCTGGCCGGGCGCCAGGATCAGCACGCTGTACGGTCCCCAGAACGGCAGATGAACCGCAAGGTCAAGTGCGTACGCGATTATCGCGGCAATCAGAACACTGCCGGTCACCGTCTGCAGTCGTTCGATTGCATATCCACGCGCTACCAGCTCCTCCGTCACGCCATTGGCAACCGCTATGGCAATACCAAGCCATATGGGCAGTCGGAGAAGAACAAGCATTTGCTTGATCAACTTCGCGCCCACTGCGTCCCGAATGTACGGCTCCTGGTGATGTAGAACCGTGGTGACAAAGACGGACATGATACCCGTCAGCACAAACACAGCGGCAAAAATCGCGAAGCCCAATCCGAAATCGGACAAAGTCGGCATGCGAATGCCGACCGAGCTGAGCGGTTCTCTTTCCCAATACAGGATCGCGCCAATCACAAGCGCGAAGACCAGGACCTTGTCGACGAGGACGCGCATACCGAAAAGGGAGGCATGCGAAAACCCGAGTTCTCTGAGCAGGTAGGGGACCCCCGGGAGAGGCGCAATGGCAAGCAGAAATCCGACTATCAGACAGAAAATGATTGCGCCGTATTTGACAGGATGGCGGTATCGATTGTCCCCGTCCGATCCGATCGATGAATCAGCGGCGCTGGCCATTTCAAGGTCCGACATCGCGACTTGCTGTTGCGATATTCATGCCACCGCCCGAGCCCGTATAGTGTCCCGTCTGTGGCTATTCTGCCATGACAAAAACACCGCCCTGACGGGTCCGCGGCGAGAGAGTTGCAAGTTAGCAACAGCTATCCATGAGACAGTCGAAGCGAGCGGACTGTCGTTTCAAGCCTGCTTGACTTGTAGTTAACTGAATCGCCTACGTGATAGTGCGCGCAAAGGCTGAATGAATATCACATTGACGGAACCCGACCCGGCGGCATCACCTGATGATGCCTGAGATACGAAGTTCTGCGATAGTATTCGGCGAGAGTCCGATTTCGCCGAGTACCTCGTCGCTGTGTTCTCCCAGCAGCGGCGCAGGACGGTGTATTTCGGCCGGTGTCAGGTCGAAACGCGCAGCGGGGCGCGGCTGGCGCATCGGGCCGGCGTGCGGATGCTCGGATTCGACGATCAGTCGGTTCGCGACGACCTGCGCGTCGGTCAGAACCTGTTCGCGTTTCAGGACCGGAGCCGCTGGTACCTGATTCGCTTCAAGACGAGCGAGCCATTCGGCGGAGGTATTCGTTAGAAGGACTTCGGCGGTGAGCTCGGTCCTTTCGTTCACGTTTCTCACCCGCGCCGACGGGGTCTTGAAGCGCGGGTCTTCAATCCATTCGGGATGGCCCAGCGCAAGCGCGAGCCCTTTCCATTCCGAGTCCGAAACCGCGCCCACTGTTATACAGCCGTCTGAGGTTTCGAAGATTAGATCGCGCGAAGCGGGACGCAACGTCTGCTTTGCGCCATCCGCGAATGTGTAGCGCGCCATCCCTTCCGGCCAGAGAAACGCAATCACCGCGTCCAGCATCGCGAGCCGCACATGCTGCCCTTCGCCGGTCCGCTCTCGCGCAAGGAGTGCCGCGGTAATCGCCTGCGCGGCAGTAAGTGCGCTGACTTTGTCGGGAATGATGAGCCGCATCATCTGCGGCCGCCCGGTCTTCCAGTCGGCCTGGATATCGGCCAGTCCGGAGAGGGCCTGGATGACAGGATCGTAAACGCGCCTTTTCACGTACGGGCCGTGCTCTCCGAAACCGCTTATCGAGACGTAAACCAGATCCGGTTTGACCGCCCTCAAGTCGCGTTCGCCGATTCCCATCCGCTCCGCGGTGCCGGGACGAAAGTTCTGTACGAACACGTCAGCGTTCGCGACCAATTTCTTGAGCAATTCGAGACCGCGATCCTCCTTGAGGTCGAGCGCGATCGAACGCTTGTTGCGATTTATAACGGCAAAGGTCGGAGCGATTCCGTGGCGCGAACCGACCAGGGCTCGCGTCAGGTCTCCGGTGACGGGAGGCTCAACCTTTATGACGTCTGCCCCCTGATCCGCCAGGATCATGGTCGCCATCGGCCCCGACACCATCTGCGACGCATCGATGATGCGGTATCCGTCAAGTGCTCCGGGCATGCGCGTGACTCGCCTCCGTGATGCCTGCATCACCGCGCTACGGTCGGGCCGAGCAGGTTGGCCGGCGTGAGTGGTGGGCAAGGCTTATCGAAATTGGCGCAATCGCCTATCGTTTGTAAAGTCCGAATCGGCGCGCCCGCAGGGCCTCGCCCTGCGTCGAGCATACGGGCGCCGGTGGCTGGAACTGGCGCGATTGTCGTGCGGACTGTTGCCGCAGACGGTCTACATGGTAGGAAAAAGCAAAATCAGTTCGCATCGCAGAACGGGAAAAGCGGGAAAAATTTCATGAGCACCCAGGCGAATCGCAAACTCAGCTTCGGTCTCTGGTACGACTTCCGGAACCCGCCGCAGTGGAGACAGCCCTATGACCGGCTCTACAACGAAACCATCGATCAGGTCGGATGGGCGGAACAGAACGGCTTCGATTACGTGTGGCTCTCGGAGCATCACTTTATCGAAGACGGGTACTCGCCGTCGCTGATGCCGATAGCGGCTGCAATCGCGGCGCGCACGCGCAGAATCCGAATCTCGACCGCGGTGCTCCTGATGCCGTTTCATAACCCGATCCGCATGGCCGAGGACGGTGCCACGGTCGACGTCATCTCGGGCGGACGGTTCGAACTCGGCGTCGCCACGGGCTACAAGCTCGAAGAGTTCAAGGCGTTCGGCATCCCCTTCAAGGAGCGCGGCGGACGGACCAACGAATCGCTCGAAATAATTCGCCGACTCTGGGAAGGCGAGACGCTGACCTTCAAGGGCAAATACTTCGATATCGAAAACGTTCGTCTCACGCCCGAGCCGATTCAAAAGCCGCGCCCCGCGCTATGGGTCGGTGGATTCACGCCGCCCGCGGCACGGCGATGCGCCCGCTATGCTGACGGATTCGTGGGCCGTCCGGAAAAGTCGGTGTTCGACATCTATCTCGCGGAGTTGGAGAAACTGGGCAAACCCACCGACAATCTCAAGCTCGCGTGCATGTCGGGTTCGCTGCTCGCCTCGAACGACCCGGAAAAGACATGGAACGAGGCGGCGGACCACATCATCTATCAGCAGAACCTGTACTCGCGATGGTACCGCGAGGCGGGCGACGATCGGATGGGTCCGGAGATTCGCGATCGCGCCCATCTGCGCGAAATCGGATCACTGCAAGTCGTCGATCCTGAGACGTGCATAAAAATCATCCGGCAGATGACTTCGGAGCTTCCCTACACGCACTTCTTTTCGTTCTTTCTTCCGCCGGGCTTGCCGCCGCGATGGCTTCAGCCGCATCTCGAACTCTTTGCGTCGAAAGTCATCCCGGCGTTTGCGTGAACGAGAGAAGGAGTGA
>JBJKQX010000194.1:0-8538 GCA_046704965.1 Binataceae bacterium (SeqCode) | reverse complement strand
ACGTGACGAGCGCGTCGGCGACCAGCGCACCGGCGCTATCGCGGATTTCCACGTTGACACTCGCGACGCGTTTGCCATGCCGCCTGACCGACGCGTCGGCAATGAGGTCGCTTCGGATTCCCGGCCCCGTGTAATTCACCGTCATCGAGATGGTCGCGCTGCGTTCGGTTTCGGGCAAAGTCCACACCGCGACGCACGCGGCGAAGTCGGCGAGCGAGGCGATCGCTCCGCCGTGGATGGGCGCGTCGACGCCGCCCGCGTTAAGCATCTCTGCACTGAACGGCAGGGTTGCGACCGCGTGGCCGTTCTCCGCCGAATCGATTCTGAGACCGAGCTGCGCCGAATATGGTCCGCTTTCGATTGATTCGAGCGCGGGCTTTGGATCCTGCGGCATCGTGAGCGTCCTAGGGTTTGCGCTTGCGCGCCGCCGCCGCCATCCGGAGCGCGAGTTCCACGGCCTCGGCGGGCGTCGCCGCGGGCTCAGGTCCTTTTATCTCGTGCCATGAGTCGAGCGCGACAACGGGGCGGCCGAGCTTCATCGCAAGCGCGATTTCGCTGAGCGTTCCGGCCTCACCCGCAAGCGCCACGACCGCGTCGGCGCTGGCAACGACGAGGACATTGCGCGCTTCGCCGAGCCCGGTCGCAATCGGGAAATCGATATGCTGATTGGCGGAATCGAGGTCGTTACTCGGCAGGATTCCGACGGTGCTGCCTCCAGCCTTGTGCGCGCCTTCGGCGGCCGCGGCCATCACGCCGCCCAGAGCGCCGCATACGAGGGTTGCGCCATGCTCCGCGATCCGGCGTCCCACCTCGCGCGCGAGCGTTTCAACTTGTGGGGACGCGTCGCCCGCTCCGATCACTGCAATCGAGGTGCGGCGCGCCATCGTTCAGCATCCAAGCAGACCGGGCAATTCGGCAAGATCGGACACTTCGATGTCGGGTGCGGGAACGCCTGCGGGCATCGGCACGCCCTTGCGGTTGATCCATACGGCGCTCATCCCGACGCGCTTGGCGCCTGCGACGTCAGCCACCGGCGTGTCACCAACGAACAGGATATCGTCCGCAGTGAGACCCAGCATCGTTAGTATCCGCTCGAAGATAGCGGGGTTGGGCTTTCTTAGACCGACGTCAGCGGAAATGATGACGGCTTCGAACAGGCTGCCCACGCCGGTGTCTGAAACGATCTGATGTCCGGCGTGCGAGTCGTCGAAGTTGGAGAGAATTCCGAGACGATAGTGGCGCGAGAGTCTGCGTACCGCCTCGACCCGGTTGGACGGCGCCGCCGTCACGCTGCGCACGCCGTTCATATGGGTGCGCGTCAGGGTCTCCGCCAGCGAGTGCAGGCGACCGTCGTCGCCGAGACCCATGCGCGCGAGTGTGCGAGTGAAGCGTTCGGCGCACGTGATCTCGATGTCTTCGCGATCGCGCTCGGCGTTGACTTCCTCGATAACCGAAAGGTAGGCGCGCATGAACGTTTCGGGTTCGAGACCGGGGCCGAGCGCTTCTTCAAGCGTCGGCATGATCCACGGAATGGTCGAATGAATCTCGCGGCCCTTCCATTGCATCTTCGGCAGTTGGCCCGGACTCCAGTTAACCAGCGTATCAAACAGGTCGAGTTCTATTGCCTTGAAACGATTCTCAGACATGATGGGTCAGGGCACCGGCGGTGCTGAACAGTGCGAACAGATTGAGCAGCAGGACCGCGCCGTTGAGCGTGACGGACAGCTGATGCATACGGTCGAAATCAGCCTTCTGCTCGGGGTCAGGGTTGGGCTGCTCGGTCACGGAGCGGATAGCTTCGATCCGCGGCCTCACCACTGTTCCTGCGTACAGGGCGCATCCCAGCGCGAACACCAGGGCGGCGATCGTGGCGCTCCACCATCCCTCCGGCCCTTGTACTTCCATCATGTAGAAAGCAAGGACAAGAGCCACCAGGCCGGTGACGTAGCCAAGGATGTAATAGCGCGGAAATATGGTGCCTACGACCACTCCCGCGTCGTGCCGGGGAAGCTGCTTGAAAAGGACCGGCGCGGTGAAAAACGAGAAGAAAATGATCGCACCCAGCCAGACTACGAGGCTAAGCAGGTAGAAGAACAGGACTAGTGTCATCGATCAGCGCTCCGGAGGCCGTTCGCGGCCCTGTCAGTTCAAGTACAGTTTGGGTGCTCCTGGCAAACGCCTTCGTCCCGCGAAACCGCCGTCTATCGGATGCCATGCGACCACGCGCGGCTCACCAAACTGCCAGCATAGGAAGCCGATTTCCTCGTTGCCAGCGGACGACTCGTTCACTCTAAAAGGGAAGTCGACGAGGCCCTGGTCGATATCCCTGAGCAGACAGCCCATCGAGTCTATCTCGACCGCGATTTCGCTCATTCGCTGGGCGAAGGGGCTTAGCTCAGGGTAACGCTCAAGTATTCCGGACAGGTCCAAATCGCGCAGACTGTCATCGGCCTGTGCAAGCTCGCGTACCCTCTCGCGCAGACGGTTGGCTTGCATCTGGAGCTCACGAATAAGCATCTCCAGCCGCGGTATAAGGCTGTCAGCTTCTTCGGTCTCAAAAACCTTATTGAAGCGCTGTTTTGCCAAAGTATCCTCGGCAGTAGCGTCGAGATTCAATCGTGCTTAGGTTTGGTGAAAGAGGGTACCTTGTCAGCCATCAAGCCGTATACTACGGTAAATCGCGGGGCAGGTGGAAGCGCGGGTTGCCGAGGGTCCCTCCTAAACCGAAAGACTCAAAGACTCTATGTCAGATAAACCCAAAGGCGAGAAGCGCTTCGATGTGGAAGAGGACCTGAGCCAGGTAGATATTCCTGATGCCCTGCCGGTTCTTCCGCTTCGTGGTATCGTAATTTTTCCGAGCCAGATTCATCCTTTCCTGGTTTCGCGACCTTCGTCGCTCAAGCTGATCGAGGAGGTTGGACAGACCAATCGGGTGATCGGGCTGGCGGCGCAAAAGAATCCCGAGGAAGAGAATCCCAGTCCCGACGCGGTGTACAGGAACGGCACCGCTGTGCGCATCCTGAAGATGCTGCGGTATCCGGACCAGAGTGTTCGGGTGCTGGTGCAGGGAATTGCGCGGATAGAGCTCTTCGAGTTCAGCCAGACCGAGCCGTACTTCAAGGCCCACGTGCGGCGGCTTTCCGACTCGGTGGTGGAGGACAAGGAAGTCGACGCGCTCCAGACGCATCTGGTCAGCCAGTTTTCCAAGTTCGTCTCGCTGGTTCCGTACCTGCCTGATGAATTGCAGGGAATAGCGATGCAGGTGAGCGAGCCGGGCCGACTGACGGACCTGGTGGCGTCTTACCTCAAGATTGCGGTCGAGGAAGCGCAGGACCTGCTCGCGACGGTTGACGTGCGCGAGCGTCTGGAGAAGTTGATCGCGATCCTGGGCCGCGAGATAGAGTTGCTGGAGCTGGGCCACAAGATCCAGTCGCAGGTCCAGACCGAACTCAACAAGAACCAGCGCGAGTACTATCTGCGCCAGCAGCTCAAGGCCATCCAGAAGGAACTGGGTGAGGGCGACGGGCGATCGGGCGAAATCGAGGAATTCGAGAAGAAGCTCGAAGAAGCCAACATGCCTGAAGAGGCGCGCAAGGCGGCCGACAAGGAACTCGACCGTCTAAGGATGATCCCGCCCGAGTCGGCGGAGCATACCGTTGTGCGCACCTACCTTGACTGGCTCGTGAGCCTGCCTTGGAGCGTCACGACCGAGGATAACCTCGATATCAAGCACGCCCGTCAGGTTCTCGACGAGGATCATTACAACCTCGAAAAAATCAAGGAACGCATTCTTGAGTTTCTCGCGGTACGCAAGCTCAAGAAGGATACCAAGGGGCCGATCCTGTGCTTCGTTGGACCGCCGGGAACCGGCAAAACCTCGCTTGGTCGCTCGATTGCGCGGGCGCTCGGGCGCAAGTTCGTGCGTCTTTCGCTGGGCGGTATCCGCGACGAAGCGGAAATCCGCGGCCATCGCCGCACCTACATTGGCGCGCTGCCCGGTCGTATCGTCCAGGGTCTGCGCAACGCCGGCTCGAACAATCCGTTGTTCATCCTCGACGAGGTCGACAAGCTGGGTGCCGATTTTCGCGGTGATCCCGCCTCGGCTCTGCTCGAGGTGCTCGACCCCGAACAGAACAATGCGTTCGTCGACCATTACCTCGACGTTCCGTTTGATCTTTCCGGGGTTCTGTTCCTGACGACCGCAAACGTACTCGACACCATCCCGCACGCGCTGCGTGACCGGATGGAAGTGCTGGAGTTGCCGGGTTACACGGAAGAAGAAAAGCTCCAGATTGCGGAGCGCCATCTGATTCCCAAGCAGCTCGTGGAGAACGGCCTCGGCGACAGCCATATCGAGTTCGCGCCCGAGGCTGCGGCGGAGATAATCCGCAGCTACACGCGCGAGGCCGGGCTGCGAAACCTTGAGCGCGAGTTTGCGCGTGTTTGCCGAAAAATCGCGCGCTCCGTCACCGAGGGCGAAACCGCTCCCGAGCGGATTACGCCTGAAATGGTGTCGCGATATCTGGGTCCGCGGAAATTCTTTTCCGAGGTCGCGGAGCGAACTCAGGAACCGGGAGTGGCAACCGGTCTTGCATGGACCGCCAACGGCGGCGACATCCTGTTCATCGAGAGTACCCGGATGAGCGGCAAGAAGGGACTCACCCTGACCGGGTCTCTGGGCGACGTGATGAAGGAATCGGCCCAGGCGGCATTGTCCTACGTGCGCTCGCGCGCGGACCGTCTCGGCATTTCGTCTGATTTCTTCGACAAATCGGATCTGCACATCCACGTGCCGGCGGGGGCCATCCCCAAGGACGGTCCGTCGGCGGGTGTGACGATTGCTGCGTCGCTGGCCTCGCTCCTGACCGGACGCCCGGTGCGTTCCGACGTCGCGATGACCGGTGAGATCACCTTGCGCGGCAAGGTTTTGCCTGTCGGCGGCATCAAGGAAAAAGTGCTTGCCGCGCGTCGCGCCGGAATCAAGACGGTCATCCTGCCGCATCGCAACGAGAATGACCTCGAAGACGTGCCCGAGGAGATCCGTCGCGAGCTCAAGATGATCTTCGTCGAGACGGTTGACGAGGTCCTTGCCGCGGCCTTGCGCGACGCGCCCGCCGCGCATCGCAGAGCCGGCGAAGAACGGCAGCACGCTCAGGCCTCCGGCGCCAGATGATCGTTCGATAGCCGCTCGTCGTTTTGCGAGCGGCGCCCTCTAACAGCAACCCATCAATGAGCGGGACGAGCAGCGTCCCGCTCCATTGTGTCGTTAGGGATTGGCGTATAATTGATAGGCGAGTCATCCTGGGGGTTGCTGTTGTAGATGCCTGAACTAAGGAAAGATCCGGTGGTCGGACGATGGGTTATCATGGCCACCGAGCGCGCAAAGCGTCCTTCGGACTTTGTAGCAGGACGTGAGGCAAAAAAGGGCGGCCCATGCGTCTTCTGCGGTGGCAAGGAGGGAGACACTCCCCCTGAAGTGCTTTCGTACCGCGAGCATGGTTCTTCGCCCGACGAGCCCGGCTGGCGCGTGCGCGCGGTTCCGAACAAATTTCCGGCGCTCAGGATTGAAGGTGCTCTCGGGAAGCGTGGTGCGGGCCTCTACGACCTGATGAACGGAGTCGGTGCGCACGAGGTGGTGGTTGAGACACCAGAGCACAACCGATGCATGGCCGACCTGGAGCCCTACCACATCGAGGAAGTGATCTGGGCTTACCGCGACAGGCTTCTGGATCTCGGCAAGGACGAGCGCTTCCGCTACGTGCTCATCTTCAAGAACCATGGCGCAGAGGCTGGAGCGAGCCTCGAGCATTCGCACTCGCAACTCATAGCGTTGCCGATTCTACCGCTCAGTGTTCAACAGGAACTGCGCGGCACCAGCGGTTATTTCACGCTGAAGGAGCGATGTATTTATTGCGACGTGGTAATGCAGGAAAGCGAGGATCGTCGCCGCGTAATCTATGAGAACGATCGCTTTATCGCGGCTTGCCCATTCGCGGCCCGTTTTCCCTACGAGATACTAGTCATTCCGAAACAGCATTCCTCGCATTTCGAATATGCCGGTGCGGCCGATTACCACGACCTGGCGCATGCTCTCAAGGCAACGCTCGGAGCACTTAAGAACGCTCTCAACGATCCGCCGTTCAATTACATCATTCATTCCGCGCCGCTCAGAGAGGAGCCGAACAAGCACTACCACTGGCACCTCGAAATCACGCCCGCGCTGACCAAGGTTGCGGGTTTCGAAGTCGGTACCGGGTTCTATATAAATCCGGTCCCGCCGGAAAATTCAGCCGAACAGCTAAGAGCGGTTATCGAGGCGGAGCAGGCGGCCGACATGATACTGGCCATCTGAACAGGGCTATGGAATGGTGCCCCGATGGCCTCATCAGGCGTCGCCTGGACGGCGGCGTTCGGCTTTGCCATCCGGACGGTGATGCTATGTGCCTGTGTGAACCTGCGGCCGAAAAATCGCGGTGCCGCTCGATAGCGTTTCGGAGACGATCGGTTTCTCCATGAAGATTGCAATTATTGGTGCCGAGATTTCGCCTTGGGCCAAGGTAGGCGGACTTGCCGACGTGATGGGCGCGTTGCCGCCCGCATTGAAAAGAGTGGGCGCTGAACCGGTACTGATAGTTCCCGCGTACCGCAAAATTCTATCCGCCGTCAGGGCGCGCACCATGGCGGAAGGTCTCGAGGTGCGTCTCGGTGACGAAGTGGAAGGCTTCTCGGTGATGCGCGCCAACGGCCCGGGCGGCGTGCCGATGTACCTGGTCGCGCATCCGGGTTTTTTCGATCGTGCGGAAGTCTACGGCGAGCAGGGCCAGGACTATCCGGACAACTCCCGCCGCTACATTTTTTTCGGTCGGGCTGCGGCTCAGGTCGCGGCCGACATCGTCGCCGCCGAGGTTGTTCACGCGCACGACTGGCACGCCTCGGTGGCGCCCATCGTGATGCGGGCCGAGGCGGGAATGCGCGAGCGTTTCGCGAAAACGGTCTCCGCGTTCACGATTCACAATCTTGCCTTTCAAGGGCTGACGGATGCGTCCGATTTCCCGCTGCTCGGAATCGATCCTTCATACTTCACGACCGACGGGCTTGAGTTCTTCGGGCGCGTGAACCTGATGAAGGGCGCTATCGTTCTCTCCGACGGCGCATCGACGGTGAGCCCGAGTTACGCGCGCGAAGTCACGACCCCCGAACTCGGCTTCGGCCTCGAAGGTGTTATTGCGCACAAAGGGGCGAAGTTTGTCGGTATCCTGAACGGGGCCGACTATTCGCGGTGGAACCCGGGGGCCGATCAGACGATCGCCAGGCGCTACACGCCCGCGCACCCCAACGGCAAGCGCGTATGCGTCAAGGACCTGCGAGAGACGCTCCGGCTGCCTCACGACGAACGCGTACCCCTGGTTGGGATGGTTTCGCGCATGACGTCGCAGAAGGGATTCGACCTTTTGCACGACGCGCTGGAACGCGTGATGGCTATCGACCTCCAACTGGTGATACTGGCAAGCGGCGACCCGGCACTGGAGCGCTTCTTTCGCGACAATGAGCGGCGCTATCCAGGCAAACTCCGACTGGCTGCGGAGTTCGATGACGGCATGGCGCATCGGATCCAGGCGGGGTGCGACGCATTCCTGATGCCGTCGCGTTTCGAGCCATGCGGCCTTACCCAGATGTACGCGCTCAAGTACGGAACGGTGCCAGTTGTCAGGGCGACGGGAGGTCTTCGTGACACGGTAGCGGAGTTCGACCCAGAGACCGGAACCGGCAACGGATTCGTCTTCGAGCCGTATCTGGTCGGCGATCTGGTGGCGGCACTTGAGCGGATGGCGGCGTTGTTCGCGGAGCGTGCGAAGTGGCGTGCGTTGATGGCGAACTGCTTTGCCTGCGATTTTTCATGGGACCGCGCGGCACGACACTATCTGCAATGGTTTCGGACTCTTCGCCGGGAACGGGGACTCGAATAGGCTTGGAGTCGCGATGGTTCAGGAGCACGAACACAAGCGATATGTCGTGTATGCGGACGGCGCCTGCCTCGGCAATCCGGGCCCGGGTGGATGGGGCGTCGTTATAGTGGAGCCCGAATCCGAGCGGCGCGACCTGAGCGGCGGCCCGTATCCCGGCACCACCAACAACCGGATGGAGATAACCGCCGTGATCGAGGCGCTCAAAGACCTCGAACAGGGTGCTGAAGTAATCGTTCGAAGTGACAGCGAATACGTTGTCAAAACCATGACTCTCGGATGGAAGCGCAACGCAAACCGCGAACTCTGGAGCGAACTCGACCGCGAAGTCGCGCGACGCAAGGTCACGTTCGAATGGGTGGCGGGTCACGCCGGCAACCATTGGAATGAACGGGCCGACGAATTGGCACGCGCCGCTGTCAAAAATAAGCCGACAGCGGGGCCTGTTTTCGGTCCGTCGGCGTCAAAGTCCGCATCCGGGGACGAGTCGCGCCTCGCGCGCGAGTTCGAAGGGCTGTTGGAAGCGGACGAATCGCTTCGCGCTTGCGCAGGATGCAAACGGACGTTCGTAAGT
>JBJKQX010000193.1:0-7070 GCA_046704965.1 Binataceae bacterium (SeqCode) | reverse complement strand
TGTCGGGAAATCGGGTCAGAATTCTGCGACCCGGGCTGGTGCCGAGACGCGCCACGACGGACTCCGCAAGCGGCAGGTTCGCCGAACCGGCAAAGATCGAAAGGTTCATCGGCCTTTCACCGTTGGGCCGTCGGGTCGGGGCGAGTATTCTTCCCGGTCCGAACGCGCAGTGGGCCTTTCGGCCTTCTATATCAAACCGCCCGGGTCAAACGGGTCGCTTCATACGCCCGACGAAGCGCTTTGGCTCTTGTCAGTCAGACGGTCGTTTCCCGAAAAGCAAACGGCGCAACCGTTTTCACAGTTGCGCCGTCATGGTTTTGAAGCAACCCCGACTGATTACCAGCGCGGGCCGCGACCGCCGCGGCCGCCGCCACCACCGCCGCCACCGCGACCACCGCGACCACCGCCGCCGCCACCTGAGCGCGGAGCACTCTCTCTCGCGCGGTCAATTTTGACCCGGCGGCCCTTCAGTTCGGTTTCGTTAAGCGTTTCGATCGCCCGGTCCGCGTCCTCGGATTCCGCCATTTCAACGAAACCGAAGCCGCGTGATTGCCCCGAGAACTTGTCGGCCACTACCGCGGCGCTGTGAACAGTACCGACCTGCGAGAAAAAGTCCGCAAGGTCCTCCTGTGTAACCTCGTAGGCCAGGTTGCCTACGTAAAGTTTGCTGGGCATTCGATGCCCTCCTTAGTGAAATTTGCCGGAAGCTCTTAAACGGGAGACCCTGCGAATGGTCCTCTGC
Source organism: Binataceae bacterium (SeqCode) (assembly GCA_046704965.1). Lineage (GTDB taxonomy): Bacteria > Desulfobacterota > Binatia > Binatales > Binataceae > DTIX01. Next base: position 6,328 of record JBJKQX010000193.1, on the reverse strand, counting down.
GGGAATCGGCGTCGAAGAAGACGTCCTAGCTCATACTACACTTAAGTTAACGTCGATTCTCGTTGAGTCAAGGCAGCTTGCTCCCGAGTCTCCCTGCGGCCATCTGAGTTCGTGCCACCTACGGCTCGATACCCTGGGTCGGTCGAAGCCGCGTGAGGACGTCTCGCGACCGGGGCCATAGCGGTGCGCCGGCGCGAAGTCCACCATGAGAACACTATGCGCCTGGCGCCGCCTGCTTGCGCGAGGCCGCCTGGGGCACACGCGGCGTGTGCGATGACTTCCCCCATCTGGACTTATCCGCCAGCGCGGACCATCATTCATCAGCATAGATGAGCGCGTCCGATTGGTTCACTGGATGCTCGGTAAAGCGCTTCTGCGCGTTGCGACCCGGCGGGGTCGGTCGCGGCAAAGCGACGGTGGCCGCTCGCCCATCCCTTTGGCGTATTCGCTTGTTACCGCAAGCCGCCCGCTTGCTCCCTTTCCGACAAGCGACCTTCTGTCGTGAGCATTTAGCAGCAAGGAATGAAACGTCCGTGAGTTGTCGAACGTCCGTCCGCGAATTTTCCGCGATATCGGCTGGCCGGCGAAGCAAAAAATTTTACCGCTTCGATTCGATCGCGCGGCCCATGTTTATGCCGTGATTGCCGTCGTCTGTCTTTTTCCGGATGGCGGCCGGAAACCCCATTCACGGTCTGCATCTGAAGCCGGACTCGTGTTCCCGTCATCCTTGATGCGCTTGAAGCGCGCGGCGACAGTCCGCGCGCATCGTCATGAGATCGTCCGAGGTTTCCCCCTATGATGTGGCTGGTTCGTTTGGCTCTGCGCCGCCCACTTTCAGTGGCGGTTATGGCGCTGCTGATGCTGGTGCTCGGCGCTCTTTCGTTCGAACTGATGAACGTGGACATTTTCCCCGCGATAAACCTGCCCGTCGTGATGGTGGTCTGGAATTATCCGGGACTTTCGGCGCTTCAGGTTGAACGGCGGATGGTGCTTATCAGTGAGCGGGCATTTTCCACCACCGTCAACGGCATCCAGCACATCGAGTCGGAATCGATAAACGGACTCGGCATCCTGAAGGTCTATTTTCAGCCCGGAACCAGTATCGGCGCGGCGGTTGCCCAGATGAGCGCGGTTTCTGAGACCACACTGAAGATCATGCCGCGCGGAACCGAGCCGCCGATGATCATTCCGTACAACGCGGCCAACGTCGCGGTGGCCCATCTCGACATCTACAGCAACACGCTGTCGGGCCAGCAGCTTTTCGACTACGGCCTCAACTTCATCCGCGAGCAGCTGTTCACTATCCCGGGTTTTTCGACCCCGGCGCCGCTGGGGGGCGTCAACCGAGCGGTGATGGCGAATCTTAACCCCGCGGCGCTTTACGCCTACGGCCTATCGCCGCAGGACGTGGGCAACGCGATTGCCGCGCAGGACGTCGTCATCCCTTCGGGCACCGCCAAGATGGGCAATTACGAGTACGACGTCGACATCAACATGAGCCCCCAGCGCGTGCGCGACTTCAACCGGATTCCTATCAAGGTGGTCAACGGAACGCCGGTTTTCCTCGGCAACGTGGCTCCGGTCAGTGACACCCATCAGCCGCAGACCAACGTGGTGACGATCAACGGAAAGCCCGCGACCTATCTGCTTGTTATCAAGCACGCCGCGGCTTCGACGCTGGCCGTCGTCGATGCGGTCAAGGCCAAGATTCCCGAGATTCTTGCGACCGCGCCCAAGGGCCTGAAAGTCGCGCTTACTTTCGATCAGTCGAAGTTCGTGCGCGCTGCTCTGTGGGACGTCGTTCAGGAGGCGGCGACGGCGGCGGCGCTGGTTGCGCTGATGGTACTGGTGTTTCTGGGCTCGCCGCGCAGCATGCTGATCGTGGTCATCTCGATTCCGCTGTCGGTGCTGACCGCCTTTGTCGGTCTCAAGCTCGCCGGACAGACCGTCAACACGATGACGCTCGGCGGGATTGCGCTCGCGGTTGGGATGCTGGTGGATGACGCCACCGTCGCAATCGAGAACATCCATCGTCATCACGAGATGGGCAAGCCGTTGCTCGGCGCAATCCTCGACGGCTCGCAGGAGATAGCCACGCCCACGCTCGCGGGCACGCTCGCCATCTGTATCGTGTTCTTTCCCGTGGTGCTGCTTAACGGAGTGGCGCGATTTCTCTTCACGCCGCTCGCGCTGGCGGTGGTGTTCGCGATGCTGACGTCGTATCTGCTCTCGCGCACGCTGGTGAACACGATGGCGCGCTACCTGCTGCCTGAGACTCCCGAGGTTCGCCCGTCTTCGGGTCTTTGGAGCCGGTTTATCGCTGCTTTCGAGCGCGGATTCGAGCGCATGCGCGAAGGTTATCGCGACGCCCTCGGCGCCTTCATCGCACATCGAGGGCTCACGCTCGGTTGTGTCGCGCTGATGATCGTGGCGTCGGCGGGGCTTCTGTGGGTAGTGGGTGAGAATTTTTTCCCTACCGTCGACGCCGGGATGATGCGCCTGCATATCAGGGCGCCGGTCGGCACGCGAATCGAGCGCACCGAGCGGATCGTCGACAGCATCGACCATCAGATCCGTAAAATTATTCCACCCTCGGAGCTACAGGCGATAAGCGACAATATCGGGCTGCCGGTTTTCTATGATCTTGCCTTCTACCAGACCGACAGTATCGGTCCGCAGGACGCGGACATCATGATTCAGCTCAAGCCCGAGCATCATCCAACGGCCATGTACGAAGCCCGAATCCGCCGGATGCTCAGGCGCAAGTTTCCCAACGTGGAAGGCTATTTTCAGGCCGCCGATATCATAAGCCAGGTCCTCAACTTCGGACTGCCGGCCGCGATCGACGCGCAGGTGATGGGCAACAATCTCAAGTCCGACTATGGAATCGCGGCGCGTCTCAAGGCGCGGATGGGCCGGATTCCGGGAATCACCGATCTCAGAATCGCCGAGCCGCTCGACTATCCGGCCTTCGAGGTGCATGTCGACCGGGCCAAGGCGATGGAACTCGGGCTGACGGAACAGGATGTCGCGTCGAGTATGCTGACCGCGCTTAGCGGCAACGACCTGTTGCAGCCCGCGTTCTGGCTCGATCCCAGAAACGGCGTCAATTACAGCGTGATTTCGCAGACACCGCAGCACATGATCAATTCGGTCAGCGCGCTGGCCAGGATCCCGCTGAGCACTCCGGGCGGCAACCGGCCGCCCCAACTGCTTGGCAACGTCGCCACTATTACGCGTGGCCTCGACCCGGCGGTAATCGACCATTACACGGTGCAGCGGGTTATCGACGTTGACGCCGCCGTTTCGGGCCGCGACCTGGGCAGCGCCAGCACCGCAGTACAGGGCGCGATCAATCGCCTTGGCAAACTCCCGCCCGGCACCAGAATCGTCATCCGCGGCCAGAGCCAGGCGATGCGCAAGTCGTTTCGCACCCTGGGCTTCGGCCTCATCCTGGCCGTGGTGCTCGTCTACCTGCTGATGGTGGCGAATTTTCAGTCGTGGCTGGAGCCGTTCATCATCATGATGGCGATTCCGGGCGCTTTGGCCGGAGTGCTCTGGATTCTGGTGCTGACGGGAACGACGATCAACGTGGAATCGTTGATGGGCGCGATCATGGCGGTCGGAGTCGGTGTCGCCAACGGCAACCTTCTCATAACTTTTGCCAACGATCTGCGCGAGCGGGGATACAGCCCCGCGGCAGCAGCGATAGAGGCGGCACGGGTAAGGCTCAGGCCTATCCTGATGACGGCGCTGGCGATGATCCTCGGGATGCTGCCGATGGCGCTGGCGATCGGTGCGGGCTCGGCCGAGAACGCACCGCTCGGGCGGGCCGTCATCGGAGGGTTGCTGTTCGCGACCGCCATGACGTTGTTCGTGGTGCCTGCGGTCTATTCGATGTTCAGCCGCAACGTGAGGGGCAAGCGCGAGCGCGACGCCGAAATCGACGCGCTGACGCTGCCGGGTGCATAAGGATGCGCCCGCCGGAGAGCGATCAAATGAACGCGACCGACGATCCGAAAAATTATCAGCCGAGACGTTCCGGTCCGCTTTACGTGGCGGCCTGGATTGTCGCGGTGCTTGTCACTATCGCGATAAGCGGCGGACTGGTGCTGGCGCATCAGGCCGCGCTGGCAACTCAAAAAACCCGGCTGGAGAAGCGTCTCGCGCTGGGGGCACACGTGCTGGTGACGCCGGTAACGTATGCGCCGCGCACGCGCAAAATAGAGCTGCCGGCCACAATCCAGGGTTACACGCAGACCAAGGTTTACGCGAAAATTTCCGGCTACCTGAAGACTATCCGGGTAGACAAGGGCGACCGGGTCACGAAGGGCGAGGTGATCGCCGTGCTGGAATCGCCGGAACTCGACAAGCAGGTGGCCGACGCGCGAGCCAAATACTGGCTCGCCAAGGTCACCGAGCAGCGAAACGAGAAGCTGGCGCGCGCGGGGGTCATCTCCAAGCAGACTGCCGACGACTCGTATGCCGCGATGCTGCAGGCGCGCGCCACGTATCAGCAACTGCTCGCGATGAAGGCGTACAAGGTAATCAGGGCGCCGTACGACGGATTCGTGACCGCGCGTTACGTGGACCCGGGCGCGCTGATACCGCAGGTCACGTCGCCGTCGAGCGGCGCGATGCCGATAGTCGCGATGGCGACGCTGAGGCCGGTAAGAGTGTACGCCGACGTGCCGCAGAACCTGGCTCCGTTCGTGAAGGACGGCGAGCCTGCGGTTTTGACCGTCGGCGACTATCCCCGTCGCGAGTTCAAGGGCACCGTCACGCGCCATCCCGAAGCTCTCAATGCCGCTACGCGCACGATGCTGGTCGAGGTTGATCTGCCCAACCGCAAGCTTGAGCTGTATCCGGGGATGTACGGCACGCTCAGCTTGACGGTGACAGTTCCGCGCGGGGTGCCGATGGTGCCGGACGGGGCGCTGGTGTTCAAGGGCGGCAAAGTTTACGTGCCGGTGGTGCAAAAGGACAATCGTCTGAAACTCGCGGAGGTGACGCTCGGCTACGACAACGGCCAGGACGTCGAGGTGCGCCGCGGACTCAAGGACCACGAGATGGTCGCGATTAACGTCGGCCAGACGGCGCGCGACGGCGAATTGGTCCGTCCGATGAAAGTCCGCAAGTTCAGGTAGGCGACGCCGCGCGTCGCGTCGATGAGTCGGGCCGCGCGCGGGCAAACCGGGAGCGAAGTCTTGCGACGCAAGGCGGCTCCGATATATGCGAGAACCTGAAGCCCGGCTCGCGAAGTGAGGTCCCGGCGGATTGGAGATTCCCTGATGTTGCACATTGGCTACGTTCCCGACACCCACGGCGGTCCCTACGAACAACCCGAACCCGGTCCCGAGGCCTCGGCCCAATTCGCCGAGGACGTGATCGCGGAATGCACAACCGCCGAGCGCGCCGGATTTGACCTGTTGGCGGTGCCGGAGCGCCATGCGCGCTCGGAATGCATGCTACCCGACCCGTTGACGTTTCTTGCCGCAGTCGCGGTGCGCACCCGGCGAATCAAACTTGCGACCGGGGTGCTGATGCCGGCGCTTTACGAACCGATTCATCTGGCGGAGCAGGCCGCCGCGGTCGATTTCATGTCGCGCGGACGCCTCATCTTCGGAGTCGGGGTGGGATATCACGAGGGATATTTCTCGCACTTCGGTGTGCCCGTGAAACAGCGCGAAGGGCGGTTCGTCGAGTCGATGGAACTGATCCGCAAGGCGTGGAGCACCGAGGGCCCGTTCTCCCATCACGGCAAATATTTCCACTATGACGCGATTCATCTGACGCCGAAGCCGTTTCAGCGGCCGTCGCCGCCAATCTGGGTGGGAGCCTTCGCGCCCAAGTCGATCGCGCGGGCGGGACAGATAGGTGACGGGTACACGATGGCGCCGTTTCTGGAATCGCCCGAGGAATTGCGTCCGATGGTCGACGCGTATCGCGAGTCGGCGGCCAAGGCGGGGCGCAAGCCCTACGTCGTCCTGCTGCGCGACGGATGGTTCGCGTCGAGCGTCGAGGAAGCGTCGAACATCTTCGCCGAGCGAAGGCTGGGCGAGTGCCGCGTCTATCTGAAGTACTGGATGATCAAGTGGACGTCGGAGTTCCTTTCCGAGGCCGACTTCACACCCGAGAAGGCGCGCAAGCGGCTGATTCTGGGCAACGCGTCGGACTGGCTGGAGCAGATTGACCGATGGCGCCGGATAGTCGGGATAGACTGCTTCACGATGCGGATGAGGCTTCCGCTTGGACCCGAGCCGGAACGGGTACGCGAATGTATCCAGCGCGTCGGCGAAGAAGTGCTGCCGCAGTTGAAACAGTTGTG
>JBJKQX010000192.1:0-6428 GCA_046704965.1 Binataceae bacterium (SeqCode) | reverse complement strand
CGCCCGCACCCGCCGACAGGACCTCGTTGATGTCCGAGTGAACGTTGGTGGTTCCGGGTTCATAGGCGAACTGATCGCGCACCCATTGAACGATTCGAGCGGTATAGTCGGCGACCGACTCTTCCATGCGCGGATGCACCATCCAGAAGAGCTTCTTGAGCTGATCGCTGAACGGGATGTAGCGGCTCTGATTGAGGAAATCGTACTCCTCGCGGGCGCGCAGTTCGTCGCCCTTCAGAAATTCACCAAAGGGGTAATGCAGTCCCTCGATTGTGGGCGGCACGGTTCGCTCGATTAGCGCTTCGACCGTGACTTTCAGTTCGCGATGCGATTCGTGAACCGAGAGCGCATGAACGTTGTTCCCGAACGCGTCCACGTATTCGATGACGGAGGCGGGAGGGGAAGATTCGAGGCGAAAGGCGATGGTGCGTTGATGGGGGCTTTCGCACGGCTTCAGCCTCACCTCGTTGTGCGATTCGTAGGCGGGCTCCATGTACGCGTATCTGGTTACATGTCGAATGCGGAATCGCATGGTCACTCGAAGCGGAGATATTTTTCGAATATCTCGTCGCTTACCTTCGCACAACAGTCCTGCACGTTCAAAAGGTATTCGTGGAGGCCGTGCTCGATAGCCTCGTGCGCGGCGCCGGAGCGAAGATGCGACGCGAGGTCGTGAGCGGCGTGGATGCGCCGGTTGCCCTCCGAGCCACCTGCGGCGGCGACACGTTCCAGAGCGGCGTCAAGTCGCTCGATACTGAAGCGCGCGGCGCGGGGGAAAGTCTCGTCGAACAATAGAAATTCAACCACGTTTTCTATCCTGATCATGTTGCCGTAGGTTTCGATATACGATTCCAGGGCGTACGCACTCCGCAGCACGGCTGTCCACTGCGAAAGGTCGAGAGGAGATCCCACGTCGTCGGGATGGGGCAACAGGAAGTGATACTTGACGTCGAGAAGACGGGTTACGTTCTCCGCGGCTTCAAGCGCCTTGCCAACGGAGAGGAAGTCATAGCCGATGTTGCGTCGGGTGGTGTTCTGAACCACGCCCGAGATTCGATAGAAACGCTCGCGAAGCTCGAAGAAGAAGTCGTACACCCCCAGTTGCTGGAATGTCTCGGCGTTCCATTTCTGCGCGTCGAGATAGAGGGTGTTCACCTCGAGCCACATTTCGGAGGAGATGTGATTGCGCAACGAGCGGCAGTTTTCGCGTGCAAATCCGATGCAGCTTCTTATAGAGGTAGGGTTCTTCTCGTCGATGGTGAAGAATTCAAGCGCCGATTTCTCGTCTCCCACGGGATAGCGCTCTTTGAACTGCTCCAGGTCTCCGCTTATCGCCAGCAGCGGTAGCCATCCCTCCTCGGTTTCCACGGGACTGTCGACCAGCAGATGGTAATTTACGTCGGCAAGACGCGCCCTCCATTCCGCGCGCTCGAGATTGCGCGCGGTCCAGAACAAACAGTTGGCAACCCGTCTCAGCATGGGTTTCCGAGCACCCAGGTATCCTTGCTTCCTCCTCCCTGCGAGGAATTGACGACCAGCGAACCTTCGCGTAGCGCGACACGGGTAAGTCCTCCGGGCAGCACGCGCGGCTTGGCGCCCATCAGCACGAAGGGTCTGAAGTCGACGTGCCGCGGCACAAGCGTAGAAGCTCCATTTTCGCCCACGATGCGGGTCGGATGGGTTGACAGCGAAACCATCGGCTGCGCGATGAAGCCCTTGGGGTTGCGCTCGATTCTGGTGCGCGCCTCGGCCAGTTCGCGATCGCTGGCCCGGGGCCCGATAACCACTCCGTATCCGCCGGACTCGCCGGTCGGCTTGACCACGTACTGATCGAGGTCCTTCAGAACCTTTTCCCGCACCTCATGGTCCCGGAGCAGATAGGTCTCGACGATGGGCAGAATGGGATCTTCGCCCAGGTAGTAGCAGATCATCTGGGGCGTAAAGCTGAAGACCGCCTTGTCGTCGGCCACGCCCGTGCCGATACCATTACCGACCGTAACCGACCCGGCATGCATCGCAGCCGTCAGCCCCGCCGCTCCCAGCATCGAATCGGGCCTGAAGACGACGGGGTCGAGAAAATCGTCGTCGATTCGGCGATAGAGCACGTGGACCCGCTTAAGCCCATGAACCGTCTTCATGTAGAGCTTGTGGTCCACGCACACCAGGTCTTGCCCTTCCACCAGTTCGATTCCCATCCTCTGCGACAGGAAGACGTGCTCGAAGAAGGCCGAATTGTAAGAGCCCGGCGTAAGCAGCGCGACGGTCGGATTCTCGACGCCCTCCGGCGCGAGTTCCTTGAGGCTGGCGAGAAGGTCGGCCGGATAATGCTCGACGCTCCGCACCCGGCACTGCCGCAACACCTCGGGCATCAGCCGCGTCAGCATCCTGCGGTTCTCCAGAACGTATGAGACGCCCGAAGGCGTACGCACGTTGTCTTCGAGCACGCGGAATACGCCGTCGGCGCCACGCACCAGGTCGATTCCGGCGACAGTGACGAAAACGCCATGAGGAGGAGTGATACCGACCGCGCCGCGCCGGTATTGGTTCGATTCCATGATCAGGTCGCGCGGCACGACGCTGTCCTTGAGAATGTGACCCTCGCCGTAAACGTCCCCCACAAAGGCATTAAGGGCTCTGACGCGCTGAATCAGTCCGGCTTCGAGAGTGCGCCAGGTGGCGGCGTCGATAACGCGCGGTATCACGTCGAACGGAAAGATTCGCTCCGCTCCCGCGACCTCGCCGTAAACGTTGAAGGTGATGCCGGTCCGAAGCATCATCTGTTCGGCGATCGCCTGGAGAGTGGAGAGGTCGCAGTCGCGCTTTCCGAAGATCGCCCTGACCACCGGTTCACATCCGGGGCGGATCGAACCGTCTGCCAGGAACATCTCGTCGAAACAGTCCTCGCGGGGACGGTATGCCGCCGAAACCGGCACCGAAGTGCCCATTGGTAAGGCATCGCTCAACATCATCCCTCCAAGTTTTACCTGCTATTTCGATGGTTACGGCGCACAGACGATGCGGGCAGCAATCCATGTACCATCGCATCGGGCGACGTGGTCGGCGGGCGAAATCATGGTCGGACGGAGGGTGATTTGTGGGCTAACGGTTCGCGGAAGCCTATATCAGCTGGACGCGCACGCAGGACCGGAACCTTCCTCGATCCGGTCGTGTCGCAACGAGGGACGAGCGCACTAAAGCTCTTGACGGTTTCTCAGCCGCAAAACCTCGCGCCTGGGATGCCGGCGGAGCGGAGCGAATCCGCCTCCGCCGGATAATGACAAACGATCGTGCGATGCGGAAAGCGGTCGGATCGCCGCGTCTTCGCTCAATGTTGGGCGAATCCGTATCCGCTCGGTCGTGCTCCGAGACTGCGCGCGGTCATCGCAAGCATCACCTCACTCCATCCCTCGAAAATCAGGTCGATGCCGATGAACAGCCCGATCACCCACATCCCCGAAAGCGGCCACTGATCCCAGATGGAAAGGCCGAGCAGAATCGCGATGACCCCGCTCAGGATCAGCCATCCGCGATGACGCAGCGGGGTTGAAAAGCCGACCAGCAGACGAAACCCGCCTGACACGATAAGGAACAGAGCAATCATCAGGGTCAGGGTTGCGGCCGCGGCCGCCGGATTGGCGAGTATCAGGAAACCGACGGCCACATACAGCGCTCCGGCGAGCAGGTTGAGGAAAAACCCGTTCCATTGGCGCCGCGCGATCCCGTGAATTATCTGGAACAGGCCGCCGAAAATGAGCACCCATCCGACCAGCATCATCGAAACCATCGTTACCGCGACGGACGACCCAATCGCGATACATCCGAGCACTATCAGGAGCGATCCCGCGAAAAAAAACCACATCCAGTGTTCACGTACTTCTTCCAATCCATTGCCGAGCATACTGCCAGCCATGTTCATTACCTCCGATTGAATCAAAGTCGCGCCACGGGCTCACGCGGACAGAGGATTCGTCGAATCGGTTCGCGTCGGGCGCTACGCTTCCACGGCACCAGATGCTGCGGAGACAATCGATGAAGGGAGTTGGACGTGCCGGAAACGGCGGTGATTATGGGGAATGGACGTCTGCCACCGGGAACGGAACCTCGTCTCTTGCGTGAAGACCTCCTGGCGCGTTTCGCGCTCGTCGCGGGAGATTCGGCGGCAGATTCGGGAGGATGGCGGGGAGGGCGGTTGCGCAAACGAAGCCCCGCACGACAAAAAAATTCTCGCGACTCGGTGGCCTTGTGGCAACGAGCCGAAGCCGTGTTTGGAGGGCGATCGCAGCCGTATGCGCGTCAACTCGCAACGCGTGTGCGCGTCGAAATCAGTTCAAGGGCAACTCATCTAGCCAATGTCGCGCCGAATCGCAGTCACGCACCGGCGGGTGAACCTGCACCAGCGCTGCTCGCTTGTGCACGTCACAGTGGGAGGCAGGGAAGAGCATGAGCATCGACGTATCCTGCGGGTCGGTGCGCCTTCGGTGCAGGTGATTAACGTCCGAGACAACAATGTGTGACAGAACGGACACTCTCGGTTGATTGACAAATACTTCAATCGTTACTAAGGTCGGGCCTTGTCTTCCCCGAATATTATGAAACGTCGGCGGGCTCGTCCGCTGGAGCAAGCGGAACGTAAAGCCCTGCTGTTGCGATGCGCGGTGCGGGTATTCGCACGTCGGGGTATCGGTGGGGCGCGGCATACGGAAATTGCGCGTGAAGCAGGAGTTTCCGTGCCCACGGTGTTCTTTTACTTCCCGACCCGCGAAGCCCTCGTACACGAGGTGCTGGGAACGGTGGCGCATTTTTTCGAGGAAATGGCGGAACGGCTTCACGCGTCCGAGCGTCCGGCTCCAGAGATCATCATGGAGCATCTGCACACGTTTGCCGACGCTGTGACGACCCATCCCGATTACGTCTGCGTGATGCTGGAATGGAGCGTGGCGATGCGATCTGAGTTCTGGCCGCTTTATTTCCAGATGCAGGAAAAGAACGTGGCGATAGTCACGGAGACTATCCGCCGATGGCGCCTCAAGACCCACGGCCGGCGGGTGGAAGACTCGGAGGACGACGCGCGGGTGATAGCGGTTACCGGATATATGCTGGCGCAGATGAAGCTAACGCAAGTCCCGTCAGACAAGGTCGAGCGGTTTGTCGCGGCCGTGATGCGCGACACGCTGGGCGTGTGCCCGTCGCAGCGGGGCTTTGGTACGAAGCGGGCCGGCCGGTCGCGCCCGAGCGCAAAAAATTAAGGATATTTCCGTCGCAATGCGAGAGAAGGAGCGTTTATGAAAGTAGGTGGTGCCGTAATCTTCCAGAACCCGTTGAATGAACGGTCGGATTACGACGTTTACAAGGATGATCTCAGGCTCGGCGACCTGTACGAGCCGCTCGGATTCGACTCGATGTGGAGCGTCGAGCATCATTTCGACGACTACACGATGTGTCCCGACGTGCTGCAGTTTCTTTCTTACTACGCGGGCCGCACCAAGAACATCCAGCTTGGATCGATGGTCGTCGTGCTGCCGTGGCACGACCCGATTCGCGTTGCCGAGCAGGTCTCGGTGGTTGACCATCAGTCGAACGGGCGAATGATCCTGGGCATGGGGCGCGGCCTCGCGCGCATCGAGTTCGAAGGCTTCCGGGTTCCGCTGGGCGAGTCGCGTGAGCGCTTCGTGGAATACGCGGAGATTATTCTGGAGGCTCTCGAAAAGGGATATTGCGAGCACGACGGCAAGTACATCAAGCAGCCGCATCGCGACATCCGGCCCAAGCCGTTCAAATCGTTCAAGGGACGAACCTACGCCGCGGCGGTGTCGCCCGAGTCGTCGCGAATCATGGCCAAGCTCGGTATCGGTATCCTGATCATCCCGCAGAAGCCGTGGGAAGCCGTCGCGCAGGAACTCGGCGAATATCGCAACATCTACAAACAGGTCAACGGCACCGACGCGCCTCCGACGATCGCGGCCGGATGGACGTTCTGCGATGAAAACGCGGATCGCGCCAGAGAGATGGCCGTCAAATATATCGGCGGATACTGGCAGACCGCGCTGCGCCATTACGAGATGGCGGCTGACCATTTCGGCAAGGCCAAAGGCTATGAGTACTACGAGCAGATGGCCAAGAATCTGCAAGGCCAGGGTAAGGACGCGTCGATCGAGTTCTTCCTGAATCTCCAGGTTTGGGGCACGCCGGAGATGAGTCTCCAGAAGATCGACGATATCCGTCGCCGGGTGAACGCCGACCATTTCGTCGGCGTATTCAGCTACGCGGGCATGCCGATAGCTGACGCGGAACGAAGCTTGAGGCTGTTCGCCAGGGAAGTAATGCCCGAGGTGAAGAAACTCAACGGCGTTCAGTCCGAGGCCGCATAAGTACGCATCTATGACATGCCGGAGCCGCTTGAATTAGGGCGGCCCGGCATGGCTCCCCCC
>JBJKQX010000191.1:0-5094 GCA_046704965.1 Binataceae bacterium (SeqCode) | reverse complement strand
AGGAGTACGGATCAAGAATCCAGGATGTGTCGCGAAGACCTTTCCCGATTACTTCGAAAAGCTCTCCGCCCTGTCCGCACCGTAGGTTCCACCAACGTCCCTTCGGGGACTGGACAAAACAAGGGGGTTTCAGGCCGCCAGATTTGCGCTGCTTCATGGCAATTACAGGCAGGCTATCGGCGGCTTAAGAACTGCCTTGGAACTGATGGCGGTCGGAGCCAGATATTAGAACGATCCAAACGCCGAGAAGTATCTCCGCTTGGAGAATGGGGAAGGCATGGCCGCCCCCGACCTCTATCTTTCCGAGAGAGAAAAGCTACGGCTGTTTGCTCCCGTTGAAGACGACTGGCACGAGTTCGCACGGGAAATCTGGAAATTCCTGATGGCCAGACGCCGGCCAAGGTGAAGTGCTGGCTAGTTGGACGTGGATTTGGCGGATTCGGCAGCTTCCTTTCGCGCCTGCACCAGTCGCAATTCGTTCTCGGCTGTCTCGTACTCGGGCTCTTCGTAGCTAAGCTTCAAGACCCTGCGCTCGGCCTCAGCGATCTTCTCTTCCAGACCCGTAGTGTCAATCTTCTCCGGGTCCTCGATGCTGTCGGCGAGCACCGTCATCGCGCCGTCCTTTACCTCGGCAAGTCCGCCCGAAACGAAGTGCGTGTGCGTACCTTCCAGCGTTATTACCTTGAGGAATCCGGGACGCAACGAAGTGATGAAGTTGACGTGCTCTGCCAGCACGCCGAACTCGCCCCCACCGCCAACCGCGTACAGTTCTTCGGCCTCGCCCTCGAAAACGATCCCTGCGGGAGTCAGAATCCTTAACGGAAACGTCTCAGCCATCGTGCGAATTCCGGGGCTTGCCGGCCCGATGCCCTAACGGGCCTCACCACGTGCAAGACGATCCGCCTTGGCACGTGCATCGTCAATCGTACCCACCAGATAAAAGGCCTGCTCGGGCAAATCGTCACACTTGCCGTCGAGAATTTCCTTGAATCCACGAACCGTCTCTTCGCGACTCACGTACGCGCCCGGCAGATTGGTGAACGGCTCCGCCACGAACATCGCTTGCGACAGGAAGCGCTCCACGCGGCGCGCACGCGCGACCGTCACCTTGTCCTCCGCCGAGAGTTCGTCCATGCCGAGGATCGCGATGATGTCCTGAAGCTCGCGATAGCGCTGCAGGATGGCCTGCACGCCACGGGCAACGTCGTAATGCTCCTGACCGACAATTTGCGGGTCGAGGATACGCGAGTTGGAAGCGAGCGGATCGACCGCCGGATAGATCGCTTTCTCGAAGACCTTTCGATCAAGCGCCGTAACCGCGTCGAGATGGGTGAAGGTGGTTGCCGGAGCGGGATCGGTATAGTCGTCGGCGGGGACGTAAATCGCCTGCACCGACGTGATAGCGCCCTTTTTGGTAGTGGTGATCCGCTCCTCAAGCTCACCCAGGTCGGTACCGAGAGTCGGCTGATAACCGACCGCGCTCGGCATACGACCAAGCAGCGCCGACACCTCCGAATTGGCCTGAACGAAGCGGAAGATATTGTCGATGAAAAGAAGCACGTCGCGGCCTTCGTCGTCGCGAAAATACTCGGCCACGGTAACACCGGTAAGTGCGACCCTTGCACGTGCTCCGGGCGGCTCGTTCATCTGCCCATATACAAGAGCCGTCTTGGCGAGAACGCCCGATTCCTCGAGTTCCTTGTAGAGGTCGTTGCCCTCACGCGAGCGTTCACCCACGCCCGCAAACACCGACACGCCGCCGTGCTGCTTGGCAACGTTGTTGATGAGTTCCATGATGGTGACGGTCTTGCCCACACCGGCACCGCCGAAAAGCCCGATCTTGCCGCCCCGAACGTACGGGCATATCAGGTCGATAACCTTGATGCCGGTTTCGAGGATTTCGACCTCGACACCCTGCTCGTCGAATGCCGGGGGCTCGCGATGAATCGGCATCTGGCGCAAACCCTTTATCGGGCCCGCCTCGTCCACCGGATCACCGGTGACATTCATCAGGCGGCCGAGCGCGCCGGGACCGACCGGAACCGAGATTGGCGCGCCGGTGTTCATCACCGACATTCCGCGCACCAGACCGTCGGTCGTGTCCATCGCGATACATCGCACCGTCTTTTCGCCGAGGTGCTGCGCCACTTCGAGAACCAGATTCCACTGCTGATCGCCAATGGCAGGATTCGTCACCTTGAGGGCGTTCAGAATCGGTGGCAGGGCACCATCTCGAAACTCAACGTCGACGACGTTACCCAGTACCTGGTTTATATAGCCGGTCGGTTGCTCACTCATAACCCGCGGTTTCCCGTGTGAAAAAGCTTCGACTCGCCGCCTAGCCGCGCAATGCCTCGGCGCCGCCGACGATATCCATCAATTCCCTGGTGATTTGCGCCTGTCGGGCGCGGTTCATCTCCAGCGTTAACCGTTCTATCATGTCGCTCGCGTTGTTGGTCGCGTTGTCCATCGCCGTCATCCGTGCTCCATGCTCGCTGGCCTCGGCTTCGAGCAGAGCGTGGAAAACCGCGCTTTCAACATAGGTCCGCATGACGACCGGGACCAGAAACTCGCGGCTGGGCTCTATCAGGTAATCGGTATTTTCGGTCTCAACCTTTGCGCCCGCTGCCGCAGACCCTTCGCCACGGCTCTCCGAGCCGGGTTCGCTGGGCTCCGAGATTGGAAGAATCCGCTCGCAGATCGGGCGCTGCGACATCACGGATCTAAATTCCATATAAATAAGGTTGGCCTCGCAGATTTCTCCCGACCGGTACGACGAAAGCGTTTCCGAGGCGACCTCGCGAGCGAGTTCCACGCTCGCAAGCCGCGGGTTGTTCACCCGCTCGCCTGCCAGCGACGCACCGATACGCGTGAAATGCTCAAGAGCCTTGCGGCCGATCGCAAAAAAGCTCGCTTCGCGACCCTCACCCTCCGCTGCTCTTCCCACTTCCTGGGCAAGCTTCAGGAGGTTGGCGTTGTAGGAGCCGCAAAGCCCGCGATCCGACGAGACAACGACAATCAGCGTTTTCTTTTTCGCATCTTCAGTCGGTCCCAGCAACTCGCCTTCGCCCGTCAGCACGGAATCTGCTACCCGCGTCAGCGATTCACTGTAAGGCCGGGCTGCAATCACCGACTCCTGCGCACGGCGCAGCCGCGCGGCCGCGACCAGCTTCATCGCACGCGTTATCTGCTGGGTCGACTTGACGGACGCTATCCGCTGCCGAATTAGCTTTAGTGAGGGCATTCTTGAGTTCGGGAGTCAGCCCGCCTAGGCGGCATCCGGGAGACCGGCGGCACCTGGCTGTTTGCCCTGAGTGCCACCGAGAAATTCTTCCTTGTACTGATTGAGCGACTGGCGAAGACGATCCTTCAGATCGTCGGCCAGCTCTTTCTTGGCCGCGATCTCCTTGAGGTCGTCCGGATGGCGCGAATCGAAGAAATCATACATCCCGAGCTCGAACGGGCGAATTTGAGCCACCTCGAGGTCGTCCAGCAAGCCCTCGTTGGCGGCGAACATGAGCAGCACCTGCTTCTCGAGCGGAAGCGGCTCATACTGACCCTGCTTCAGCATCTCGGTCAGTCGCTGACCGCGTCTGAGAAGGCGCTGGGTGACAGGGTCAAGGTCCGCGCCAAACTGTGCGAAAGCCGCCATCTCGCGATATTGCGCAAGGTCGAGCTTGAGCGTACCGCCAACCTGCTTCATCGCTTTCACCGCGGCCGAGAATCCGACGCGCGAGACCGACAGTCCCACATTGACGGCGGGACGCACGTTCGAGTTGAACAGGTCGGTGTCGAGCACGATCTGACCGTCGGTGATTGAGATGACGTTGGTAGGAATGTAGGCCGAAACGTCGCCCGCCAGAGTTTCGATAATCGGGAGCGCCGTCAGCGAACCACCGCCTTCCGCAGGGCTCATCTTGGCCGCGCGCTCGAGCAAACGCGAGTGCAGGTAAAAAACGTCGCCCGGATAGGCCTCGCGTCCCGGTGGTCGGCGCAGCAGCAGTGAAAGCTGACGGTAAGCCTGTGCGTGCTTGCTCAGATCATCATAGATGAGCAACACATGACGCCCGGAGTCGCGGTAAAACTCGCCCATCGAGCATCCCGCGTAGGGTGCGATGAACTGCAGCGGAGCCGCCTCGGAAGCGGTGGCCGCAACGACAGTGGTATACTCCATCGCGTCATACTTCTGGAGCTTGTCCACCACCTGCGCGACGGTCGAGCGCTTCTGACCTATAGCGACATAGATGCACTGGACGCCCTGGCCCCGCTGGTTGATTATCGTGTCGATCGTGAGCGCGGTTTTTCCGGTCTGACGATCGCCGATTATCAGCTCGCGCTGCCCTCGCCCGATCTGGATCATCGAGTCGATCGCCTTGATCCCGGTCTGGAGCGCTTCCTTGACCGGGGCGCGGCGTATAATTCCCGGAGCCTTGATCTCGATACGGCGGGTTTCCGTGGTGTTGATCGGCCCGTTGCCGTCGATCGGCTGGCCAAGCGCGTTCACCACCCGCCCGAGGAGAGCCTCGCCCACCGGGACCTCGGAAATCCTTCCGGTGCGCTTGACCTCGTCGCCTTCCTTGACCGCCTGTGCTTCGCCGAACAGGGCTGCTCCGACGTTGTCCTCCTCAAGGTTGAGAACCATGCCGTAGATGGAATGGGGAAATTCGAGCAGTTCCCCCGCTGCCGCGTTTTGAAGTCCGTAAATGCGGGCGATACCGTCGCCGCACGAAACCACGCGGCCGGTCTCGCGCACCGCGATCGTACCCTCGAAGCCCTTTATCTCTTGCTTGAGGATGTCGCTTATCTCTGAAGGTCTGATGTCCGCCATGCTGTGTATCCGTTCCCGGCTATCTCACCCGGCAAGCCTCCGCCCGGCCTCCTCAAGCTGCGTTGCCAGACTGCCGTCGTAGATTTGACCGCCCAACTCCGCGGTAACGCCTCCCAACAACGCATTATCAATTTTAATCGTCGCGATGACCTTTTTCTTCGCTATCGCCTCAAGACCGGCGACAACCCGATTGACTGTCTCCCGATCAGGCTCTGACGCGAACGTCAGCGTTGCGCGGGTCCGCCCGAGCAGGTCGTCAACCAGCC
>JBJKQX010000190.1:0-10352 GCA_046704965.1 Binataceae bacterium (SeqCode) | reverse complement strand
AGCGACACCGGGGGCATTCCCATTACGCGCCGTGCAGTGTTGCCGGTAGCGAAGCCCAACGTGGTTCTGCCTGGCGCAAGCTCGTTGATAGTCGCGATCGAATGCGCGGTAACCGGCGCGATTCGATTCTGCGCCACTGAAACCGCCGTGCCCAACATGATCCGGCTGGTGTGGAACGCAGCGAGCGCCATCGTGGCGTAGACGTCCGAGTAGACCATCGGCGAGTCGTACAGCCAGCAGCTATCGAACCCTATCGCTTCGAGTTCGCGCGCTTCCTTATAGATGTCGATATAGGCGGGAAAGGCGACTCCATATTTCATCCGGGATCTCCGTTATAAATTCTCATCTAAACTCGCTCCGGGCACATTTGTTTTGCAAACGCAAAGTGCGGGGCGTCTCATCGGCTCGATCGATCCGGCGCGATTCGTGAGGGACGGTGCGCCACTCATTCGCTGTTACGCTCGAGATCGGCACCGATTTTTAGGCAGACGTAATACAATATCACCCCGGGTACCCAAATCGCGACGGCCAAGGCTGTGCTGGGCCGCCGCAAGATGCAGCCCCAAACAGAGGCCGGAATCATCAAGACGGCAATCGCTGTGATACGGTTCGGCTTATAGCCGAGCGGCTGGAGAACCAGAATTAGCGGTAGGCAAATCAACCTGACTAATCGGTATAACAACTTCGCGAGCGCCTTTGCAGCTCTAGTCACTGCAGGAACTATACTTTCAATCGTTCCTCGAGTACTGGAATACGACGGGGTGGCAGCAGCGGAAGCATCGGGGCTCCCTTTATGCTCCTGAATCAGGCGCATAAAGCCATCCACGTCGTTGAGCTCGTTGATGAGTAGGAGTTTGATCCTGACGATGCCATCCCTGTCGACAACTGAGAGGCTCTTCGTAATCAGGTTATGCTGTTTCACGCGCTCGAAGTCACTCCACCCGACAAATGTGCACGTGCCCCTCGACGGCAAATACCAGATACCCGAGTCATCGACCGCCACCCGGTCATCAACGAAACGCAGTTGTCTTATGGTGTGGAAAATAAGAAACGCAAAAAAACCGACGCTTGCGATACTCACGATATCGCTAAATGTTGAGCCGTTAAGTAGCCCCGAGTAAACGACAAATCCAAGAAGCCCTGTGCTTGCGACCAGGGCAGTTATCAACATTCGTCGCGACCGCTTATGATACGAGAATAGTATCGCACCCGGAGATAGCTCATTCGGATCCATTCGAAGCTTGCCCCCGATTTTCTCACTTAGTGTAACAATGGGCTTCAAACGTGACCAACGAACACTGGGCGGCGATCGGCTAGGGTGTTAACCTGCTGGAAGAACTGAGGAGAGCAACCCAGCGTCTCAGAATCCGCGCGTTCGGATGCGCGCAAACTTTATAGCGTGATGCCAAAGCCCGGAATTGCAAAAGTTCCTTAACGGAAGATGGTATGCGCGAAGCTCGGCATGACGGAGGACAACATCCGGATGCTCCTTGACATGAGCGCGGCTGAGCGGACCGATCGACTCATCGCGCGTTTCCGTGACAGTGGGGATAGCTATGTAAGAACGCGTCTCCTGACGGTTCTAGAAGGCATTGGTGACATCGAACTGACAGCCAACCTCTACATCGAGATTCTCCAGAGCAACAATCCTCCTCGCCTGAAGTTTTGGGCGGCGTTCGAAGGGGGAATGGAAAGGTTCGATGGCCATTTGCGTCTTCGCAAGGCGATAGAAGAACACCTGCGGGGAGCGTCCACACCAGCGGAAGCTCGAATCCGAGACGAGTTTCCTGCCGGGGTGACTTGTCCGCTGCGACGCCCGAAGCCTCCGCCCGACGACGAGCAGTGAACGACGGGGCTGACGGGGCGTGAATCGCTTCCTTTCGGGCTTCAGACCAGCCGGATGCGCATGCCGCAGATCATGATCGTCTCGTTTGCGCCGATACGGCCGCGCTTCTGCGCCGCTGCAATCGCCTTGGCGCGATCCGCCGCGACCAGGTCGAGACCACCCAGACCTTCGCCGCGACCGTCGGTGTCCTTGACGTAACGGATAGTCCCATTCGGAAGCGTGATACTGGGATTTCCCGCCGCGTCGGGCTTGACCGGCAGTTCGAGGATTTGAGCCCACCGGTCGGCGAGGTTTTGAGGCTCGGGAGTCTGGATTTCCGCCGCTGCGATGGCTTTCACGACGTCGGTGCGGACCGCCGGCTTCCAGTTCTTTCCTGCAGGACTCCAGTTGTCGTTCTCCGGGGTCCAGTCGGCCTGCTGGTCGATCTCAAGGAAGCTGCCCCCGGTGTCGCGCGGATGAAGCTGCATGTTTTTGAACTCGGCGGTGTCGTGCTCCAGCACCTTGCGGATTCCGAGTTCGGCCACACGGCGCTTGCGCGGCGCATGATCGTCGCACTGCAGGATCACCATGTATCCGCCGTCGCCTCCGCGGCGTTCGAGATAACGGCCGCCGGCGGTGTTTTCCTGGATTGGAGCGACGACTTCGATGAACTGGTTGCCGACCGGGAAGAGCGCATTCTCGAGGCCGAAGACTTTGACGCCGGGATCGCGAAAGCCGACTTCGAGGCCCAGGACCTCGTGCATGTCCTCAACGATGGGAGCGAGTTTGTTAGCAACCAGGGCTATCTGTCGAATTTTGAGCCACATTATCGATCCCTCCAGTCAGCGTCCGATGAATTTTGGTTTGCGCTTGGCGACCTTGGCGGCGAACGCTTCGCGCGTATCTTCGGTCAGGAACATCTGGACGTGCCGTTCGCTTTCGATCGCCACGTATCCGGCGAAATCCATCCGTTCCGAATCGACGAAGTTTGCTTTCAGCGTGCGCAGCGCGATCGGCGCCGCCTCGGCCAGCCGCGCGGCGACCGCGCCCACCTCGTCGCGGAAGCGGTCATCGGGAAACACCTTCGTCACCATCCCGATTCTCAGTGCTTCCTGGGCGTCGAACTTGTCCGGGAAAAAACACAACTCACGTGCCTTTGCCGGCCCCACGATTCGCGCGAGCGTCCACGGCCCGCCCATGTCACCCGCGACGCCAACATCGAGAAAAGCGGTATTAAACTTTGCCGACGCCGCCGCGTAGCGGAAGTCGCACGCCAGCGCCCATCCGAGACCCGCGCCCGCGCACGCGCCGTTGACCGCGGCAATCGTGACCGCGTGCAAGGTGTGAAGCTGCACCGGGACGCGAAAATCAGAGGTGCGCTGTGGCTCGTCATCGGCCCGCGACGCTACGCCCTGCAAGTCCGCGCCGGGACAGAACGCCTTGCCCGCGCCGGTCAGCACCAGCACACGCAGGTCGCGATCTTCGGCGGCGGCGGCCAGAGCCTGGCCGGTTTCGACCAGCATACGATTTGTCATCCCGTTCATCCGGTCGGGCCGGTTGATCGTGAGCGTGGCAATCGGGCCGTTCTTTTCGTATTTGATCGTTTCGTAAGTGCTCGCGCTCATTTTTTGCCTCCTCGAAGCGGTGCGAAGCGCGGCGGGCGCCGCTCGACGAACGACTTGACGCCCTCGGTCGCATCGGGATGCACCAGCGATTCAGCCACCAGCTTGTCCGTGTCGCGCAACGCCGGTTCCACTCCCATCGACCAATGACGGTAGATCTGCGATTTCATCACGGCGAGCGAGCGTGGCGAGACGCTGGTCGCGAGTTCGCGGACGTATGCGTGCGCGGTGTCCATCAGCTCGGCGGGCTCGACGACGCGGTCGGCAAATCCTATTCGCAGCGCCTCGGCTGCGTCGAATCGGCGTGAACTCCACAGCAGGTCGAGCGCGCGGCTGTTGCCGACGATCCGTGGCAGAAGCCAGCTTGTACCGTGCTCCGCGACAAGGCCGCGTTTGGAGAACGCGGTCGTGAAGGTGGCGTCGCGAGAGACAAATCGCAAATCACACATCATCGCGAGCACGAACCCTCCGCCCGCAGCCACGCCGTTGACCGCCGCGATGACCGGCTTGGGAATCCCCAGTAGGTAGGCGAACAGCGCCGGCAACTCGTCGGGGTCGGGCTCCGAGACGGGCGCCGTGCCTGACGCCGAGCGTGCCAGGTCGGAGGTGTCGAGTCCGGCGCTGAATCCACGGCCCGTGCCGGTGACGATGATGCCGACCGCGCGGTCGTCGTTGGCCGCGCGATCCACGGCGGCGCGGATTTCCGCGACCATCCCGAAGGTGAAGGCGTTGAGCTTTTCGGGGCGGTCGAGCCGCACAATTGCCGCCGAGTCCTGAACCTCATACCTGACATTTGACTGCGCTGTTGCCATAACCTCGCCTCGAACACGGGAGCCTAGCCGCGAGCTCTCGGGTTTCAGCGCGATAGTCGCGCGATGCGCGGCTTGGGATCAAGCGCGACTTAAGCGAACGTTTGAGCCCGGTTGGTTCTTGAGCCTCTATTCAAGCAACACTGTCCGGTCGGATTCGACTGTTCCGGCTTTGGACGGTCCGATGACCGGCTGCGACGCCGACGGTTTGAAGAACCGAAAATTGGTCGCGGTTTACAGGCCGCCGGCGATCGCACCAATGACGAGAAAAGGCTCGCGCCCCTGCGCGACCGCTTCGGGCAGCGGGGCATCAGGCGATTCGTTCGAGACATCCTGCTCCGATGCGAAGAAACGGATGAACGGCCGGCGCCGTTGCGTCACGTGGTCGCGAATCGTTCCGCGCAGCATCGGATAGCGGGCCTCGAGTGCGTCGAGGACCGATCGCTGGGTCACGACGCCCGTCACTTCAAGCTCAAGTTCGTCGTCTATATGGGCCAGTCTCCGCAGATTGGTCGGGAGGACGACCCGGATCATGGCAGCGTCTGGGCCTCGACGCATAAGACGGCCGGAAGGTCCCGTATAATCGGCGCCCAAGTGTCGCCCGCGTCGGCCGACGCGTACACCTGCCCGCCGGTGGTGCCGAAGTAAATCCCGCATGAATCGAGCGAATCCACCGCCATCGCGTCGCGCAGGACGTCGACATAGCAATGGCTTTGAGGCAGGCCTGTAGTCAGTGCCTCCCATTCGTTTCCGCCCATGCGGCTGCGATAGACGCGCAGTTTGCCGTCGGGCGGATAGTGCTCGGAGTCACTCTTGATTGGAACGACGTAGACGGTATCCGGCTCGTGAGCGTGAACGTCGATCGCGAAACCGAAGTCGGAGGGCAGATTCCCGCTGACTTCATTCCAGGAGTCACCTCCGTTGTCGCTGCGCATCACGTCCCAGTGCTTTTGCATGAAGAGTACGTTCGGCCGCGACTGATGCATCGCGAGATGATGAACGCAGTGGCCGACCTCGGCCTCCTGGTTGGGCAGGTGCGGAGACTTGAGTCCGCGATTCTTCGCCGCCCAACTCGCTCCGCCGTCGTCGGTGCGGAACACGCCAGCGGCCGAGATGGCGATGAACATCCGCCGGGGATTGTTCGTATCGAGCATGATCGTGTGAAGGCACAAGCCTCCCGCGCCGGGCATCCATCCGGATCCCGAAGGATGACCGCGCAATGCCGCTAGTTCATTCCACGTGTGCGCGCCGTCAGTCGAGAGAAACAGGCCCGCGTCCTCGACTCCGGCGTAAACGATATCGGGTTCGGTCGGCGAGGGCTCCAAATGCCACACGCGCTTGAACTCCCACGGATGGGGCGTGCCGTCGTACCACTGATGCGTGGTCAGGGGCTTGCCGGTCTTCGAAGAAGTGTCGTAGACGAATTTGTTGCTCTCGCCGCTCGGCAGGCTGCCAGGCGCCGTCGCTTCTCCGCCGGGGACCTCCCAGGTCTTGCCGCCGTCGTTGGACCGTTGAATCACCTGTCCGAACCATCCGCTCGACTGTGAGACGTAGAGGCGGTTGGGGTCGGCCGGTGAACCCTTGAGGTGGTAGATTTCCCAGCCCGCGAAGTGCGGACCGCTGACGTCCCATTTTTCCCGCTTGCCGTCCGACTCCAGAATGAATGCGCCTTTGCGGGTTCCGACCAGTAGCCGTACTTTGCTCATATCCGGCCCCTTGCGCGGAGTCCGTTCCCCTTCAGGAAGACTCCGAGTCTGTGCCTTGAAAGGCGCTCACGGTGCGAGCGGATAGCGGCGCGCCATTTCCCGGCGGGTTTATGATGGCAAGTTCCATCGCCCGTTGACTTGCAGCGGCGTCGGGTCTCGTTCCCGCCAGCGTCGTCGGACTTCGGCAAGGAGGGTCTTACGACTCTTTTCCATCTGCTCGATCAGGGCGCACGGGATTTCGGTATTCTCGTGGCGTGCTCCCCAAATGAACAACTCCAGAAGCGCCGGTGCCAGATCGATTCCCCTCCCGGTCAGTCGGTAGTTCAGCCGGCGCCGGTCCGCCGCCTCCGCCTCGACGGTTATCAACCCGTTTGCTTCGAGCCTCTTCAGCCGATCTGCCAAAATGTTCGTCGCGATCCCTTCACCCGATTCCAGAAAATCCTTGAACGTTCGAAATCCGCGAATCATCAGATCGCGGATGATCAGCAGCGACCAACGATCGCCAAACGTCTCAAGAGAGATGCTCACCGGGCATCCCGAGCGCGGCTTCGGTTTCGACCTTCTTGCCACTCTCCGCATAATAGAATGTAGCTTGCAAAATGCAAGCGATATGCGCGAGACGATTGCGCCGAGATTCGGATCGAACGGTGAGACGGAGATTAGAAGGTCATGGGCAGACTACCGTCATTTTGAAGGGACCGCCGCGCGCCGCGGCCAAGACCTTCGCCGACTTCGGACGCCTGCCCGAAGAGGAGCGCAACATCCTCGATTACATGTTGACGGACCCGCACGCGCGGCGCCTGTTCGGGTCCGTGAGTTCGCGCGCTGGTGAGAGCTGGACATCCGGGGCGCGGCAGCCGGTCAAAAGCTTTTGAACCATGCCGCGAAGGGTTCGTTGCGCCCGGCGTATAACCTCTCAGTCCAATGACGATCCGGCTTTGAGACTCGTCGTCTATATGCCGCTGTGCAGTCGCTCATCGACGAAAATGGAGTCGCGATTGACTTGATTGCAGCGTTTTTACGTCAGGTTGCCGCATGCGCCCAAGTGGCATTGAGATTGCAATCGTCAAGTCGCAAGAAATACTCTGCCTGAGGATCTCGCCGTAACAACATCGACGGCATTACCAGGAAAATGAAGATTTTGCCAACTTTCGGAACCAATTCAGGCAAAAGTATGTCCAGTCGGAATCCCGTAGGGCTCTTCGCCCCAAGTTCGGACGCCGGGCCCTCTTGTAGAAACTCCATCTGTCACCGTTCGATTCCCGAGCGTGGGTCCGACGACTTGCGCGAGACAGTTGCCGGAGTGCACGGAGACGGACTCGCCTCGAAACAGATTTATTGAGTGCGATGAAGGGACCGCGCGTACTGACTTTTGGCCCTTTCCGCCTGGACACGTTGAATCAACAGCTCTGGCGCGATTCAGAGCTTCTGGACGTACGCCCGAAAACCCTGAAGGTACTGCTTTATCTGGCCAGCAACCCAAGGCGACTCATCACGCGACGGGAGTTGATGGAGAATGTATGGCCGGATACGCAGGTCTCCACCAACCTTCTGCGGGCGTATGTCTGGGAGCTTCGCCAGCTGCTCGACGACAGCGCGGATTCTCCACGATATCTGGAGACCGTAAATCGACTGGGTTACAGATTCCTTCAGGCGGTTGTCGTTGATGACGGGACGGATCCCGTCGGCGGCGACGACACGGCTTCGCATCCGTCGGGACACGACTCCGCCACGCCGTATTCCGAAGCCGCGAATCTGACGGACGTGGAAAGCCATGCTCCTACGGCTTCGCGGGCAATGGCGGACATAGCCCCGCGACGCACCGTCAACCCTGCGGAACCACCGATCGTCGTCGGCGTATTGCATTCGCTTACCGGCACGATGGCGTACAGCGAAGGCCCGGTGGTCGACGCTATCCTGATGGCAATCGAGGAAGTCAACCATCGTGGCGGTCTTCTTGGACGTCGGGTTCAAGCCGAGGTGGTTGATGGACACTCCAGCGGCGACGAGTTCGCGCGCCAGGCCGAGCGGTTGCTTGCCCATCGACGGGTCGGCACCATCTTCGGCTGCTGGATGTCAGCGCATCGCAAACGCGTGGTGCCGGTGGTCGAAAGCCATGGCGGTCTGCTGGTCTACCCGGTCCAGTACGAGGGGCTCGAAACCTCGCCCTGCGTTTTCTACACGGGAGCCGCGCCCAATCAGCAGATCATTCCGGCGGTGCGATGGTCGTTCGGTTTCCTCAACTGCAAGCGGCTGTTTCTGGTGGGTTCGGATTACATATTCCCGCGGGTGGCACACGAAATTATCCGCGACCAGGTGGCCAGGTTCGGCGGACAAATTGCGGGTGAAGTTTTCATCCCGTCCGGCGCCGTGGACATGGGCAATCTGGCCGCGACCATCGCGGCCGCCAAGCCCGATCTGATCGTCAACACTATAAACGGCGACAGCAATATCGTGTTTTTCAGATCATTGCAGGCCGCCGGAATCACGCCCGACAGGATCCCGACCCTGTCCTTCAGTGTCGGAGAGAACGAGTTGCGCAATCTCGATATCGCCGGAACTTATGCCGCCTGGAACTATTTTCAGAGTATAGAGCGACTCGAGAACCTGCGGTTCGTCGAGGCGTTCCACGCGCGCTACGGCCCTCAGCGCGTCACTTCCGATCCGATGGAAGCGGCGTATATCGGGGTTAACCTTTGGGCACAGGCCGTCACCGAGTCCGGCTCGACCTCGCCCGCGCGTATTCGCGAAGCCCTGCGCCGTCAAAGTTTCCGCGCGCCGGAAGGCGTCGTGCGAATCGATCCGGACAACCAGCACACATGGAAAACCATCCGTGTCGGACGGGTTCTCGAAGACGGCCAGTTCGAGGTGATATACAGCTCCGAAAGGGCAATCCGCCCGGAGCCTTATCCCGACACTCGATCGCCGCAGGAGTGGGACGATTTCATCGCCCGCCTGCCACCGTCCGCGGCACGTACATAGCCGGAGACGCCGGCCTTCAATCACACCAACGCGTCGCCACCCACGACTGCGTGATGATATTAGACGTATGGGACGTGACTCTTTGCTCGAACGCGCCGACGTATTCGCAGCGCCGCGGTCTGAAGGACGATCCGCCGACTCGTGCAACAAGCGTAGAGAGCCGCTGCTCCGCGAGCGTCATGGTTTCATCAAAGGATCAGGCGTCCTTATTTTCGCTTTTCATCAAATACCTATCTATAAAACGTTTAGTTTCCATTAAACCGCGCCTCGCTACGCGGCGTCCGCATTTCTTGCGACGACCTTTGCGAGTCCGTGGATGTCGACTGATCACTCATCCTGCTGTTCCGAACGCAGGCAGGTGCCCGCGATGCGGGCACTTCGACTGCTTCGCCTTATTTCCGTTTTCATGTGTCGCGACGCCCCAACCTTGAGAACTCATTCCCAGCGTCGGACGGCCCGGTGTGCCCGTCGAGTGATCGGCTCGCCGGCAACGTCGCTCCGGACCGAGGCGAGCGATAGAGGCTCACCCCGGTCGCCGTAACCCCTGCTCAAGTATGACCGCGAGACCGAAGCCGCGAAGGCGCTTGAGACAACAAGAGCCGGCGCACTCTCCTGCATACCAAGTCTACCAAGTCGTTCCACGCTGCCTTCCTCTTACAGGCTGACTTATACGTGCACGGCCGACTTTTGAGCGGCACACCCATTGCTCAAAGACTCACGCGCCGTGGGCATCGCCCACGATGTGGGCGCGGATGAATACGCGTCAACAACTTTAACGTTCTCCATTTAACGATTCGGAGGTGGCCGTGAGGCATAGACGGGGGAATAAGCCCGAAAGATTGACGACACTCGTCGCGATCGTCGCAGTCGGTGCGATGTTGTTTGCAGCGAATGCGCGAGCTGCTTCGAGTGGAACCGCAGCGGGGGGTGCGACTTCAAAAACAACCATGCTTGCGGAGGGCGGCTCCTCATCCGACAGTGCCGCGATCGCGCAACTTAAACAGGCCATTGCGGCCCAGCGTGAACGAACCGACCAACTTGCCGCGAAGCTCGAAGCGCTTGAGACAAAGCAGGCCGCGACCGCGAAAACCGCCAATGCGATTCAGGCTGGTCGTGTAACCGCAGCCAACGAAACGCTTCTCAAAGGTTTGAAGCCGTCCGAAATCTACAACCACGGATTCTTCGTCAAAACCGAAGACAATAGCTTCTCGCTGTTCATCAATGGACTGATGCAGGCGCGCTTCACGGCGTTCAAACCCAACGCAGTCGGTTCTTTCGGTGCGCGCGACTCATATGAGAATACGTTCGACCTGTATCTTGGCCGTATCGCCTTTTCCGGTAACGTATTCGACCCTAAGACAAAGTACTTTTTCCAGATACAGGGCAGCACGGCGGGAAACAGCAACAC
>JBJKQX010000189.1:0-5309 GCA_046704965.1 Binataceae bacterium (SeqCode) | reverse complement strand
CGCGCATAGTCGTCTCACCTCTAAAGAGTTTTTTGTCCAGCCTTTCTTGGCCGGCTCCCTCTCTCCGCCTACGCCTTTGAATCCTTTCTTGCGCCCCGTTGAGAAACTCGAATCCGAACCTTCGCTGCACCTGTCAGACAGAGTTATCGAGACTGGTGCCCGACCTTCAGATGTGAATGCCCTTTCTTCTTCGCCGTCTCTCCCCTCAGGTTTGGCATGTGACGGTTTACGACCACGACCGACCCGATCCTCGGAGTCGAAACTCACCACCGCTTCCATCAGCGGCATGACAGAGATGCCGTCAGGATCAGCCGCCAAGGTCCCCGACGCGTTACGCCCCCGTATCAGGCCCACTGGCGCCAAAAAGCTAGACCAACCCGTCAAGAGCTAATGCACCCAATGTGCCAACATGTGGGTCAACGAAAGGCGGATTCTTTCGGTTGCAAGATCGTCTATGAAGCGGGTCGCATCAGAGTTTTTCAGCGGCGCGGGTCCTTTGCGTTGCCTTATGAATCGTGTCTATAGGCGCCAGCATGGCTCCGTTAGGCACACATCTCGGCCGTTTGCGGGGCCGCGCATAATCCCCGCGGGCCAAGACGTGGCTGGGCGAGTCGCTCAGGCTGGGCTCCTGCCATCCGTGTCGGCGATGTCCCTAGGAAGCTTCCGGCGATAGATGATTTGGCGTCTCGGTGCTCCGGTGGGCGAGCCGACTTCGATTCGTCCAGTTCCGCCGGATATTTGCGACCTGATCGATCGAGGCTCGCAGAACTGATGGCTCGGCGGGTCTCTTCCATCCATTCAGAGGCGGGATATTCACAAGCGGGGGCGCCATGGAAGGCGCGCAGGATGGCAATTCCGTTCGAGGCAAGCAATCGTCCCTGCTCCAATTGCACTTGATCGATCGGAGAGCGAGTCCGTCGCTCGGTTCCGATCGATTCGCAAGGTTCCTCATTTAATACTCATATAATACTTTCTTCTCAATGCCGTTAATTACGCTATCGATTCACTCGCCTATGTCGCGTAGTGAGAATGATGTGAGTGTTGTTCAATTGACCCGAATGATGGGGCCAAAGTGGAAGGGGCCTGTTTAGGCAGTCTCGCCCGATCGGGGTGGGCCGAACGGTTCGCCCAGGTCGCCGCGCTACCGGCGACCAGAACCAACTATTACCGTTCAATCTGGATTTCCGATTTGCATCTTGGTACCCCACGATGCAAAGCGGAGGCTCTCTACCACTTCCTGCGCCATCACGAGGCCGACAACCTGTACCTTGTCGGCGATATCGTCGACGGATGGGTTCCCGGACCTTACTGGCACCGCAGCCCGGCTCAAAGCGCAGTGATCGAAGAGATTGCTTCGTGGCATCGTCGCGGCACCCGTGTCGTCTTCCTCCCCGGCAACCACGACGAACTCAGCACCGATATGGTCCATTCGCTTTTCGGCCCGATATCGGTCGCGAACGAACTAATCCACACCACCGCCGAGAGCCAGCGTATACTTGTAATCCACGGCCATCAGTTCGACGGCTCGCTCAATCCGAATCGTATCCTTTTCAGGATGGGAAACCAGGCATACATGGCCGCACTGCGAGTTGACCGCTGGTACAACAACGGCGGCAACCGGCGCGAGGAGCAAACAGGAATGCTCGCGACGCGCCTTAAGAGCGGGGTAAGGAAGGCGATTGAATATCTCACTGACTTCAGTGATCGCGCAGTGTCCGAGACCGCCCGACGGCACAGGGTTGACGGCGTACTCTGCGGCCACATTCATCGCCCGGAACAACGCCTGATCGGGCCCATCTGGTACATCAATGACGGCGACTGGGTCAGCAGTTGCACCGCCGTGGTCGAACATCAAAGCGGCGTGCTGGCGTTGCTGCGGTGGGAGATGGACGCCTGCAAGACGGCGACACGGGAGGCACGGCCTTGAGCAGAGAGGCGCGCACTATCGACGGCGCAGTGCGAATTGACCTGATTTTCTTCGATGCGGGCGGCGGCCATCGGGCTTCCGCCACGGCTCTGAAGACCGCAATGGAGCAGCACTGTCCTGGATGGCACGTCCGGATGGTTAACCTGCGGGACGTCCTGGAGCCGATCGACATTTTTCGTCAGTTTACCGGTGTGCGGGTCGAAGACCTGTACAACCGGATGCTCAAGTATGGAGTGACTATTGGTACTGGCCCTATGCTGCGTACCACTCAATTCGTGATACGCAGGATGCACTCGCGCATCGTCGCAACGCTGGCGCGTTATTGGCAGGAGCGGTCGTCAAGCCTGGTCGTGTCCCTGATCCCGAACTTCAATCGGGCGATATTCGAGGGCCTGCGCGTCGCCGATAGTGAACTCGGCCGGTGCCCGACGCCGATGGTGACGATTTTGACGGACCTTGCCGATTGCCCGCCGCATTTCTGGATGGAGCGGCAGGATCAATTTTTGATTTGCGGCACGGCCCGTGCTGCCCAGCAGGCGTGGTCAATGGGTTATGCGGCCGACCGCATCCTGCAGACGTCCGGAATGATTGTGCGCCCTGAATTTTACCGGCGACCGGATATCTGTCGCAGGCAGGCACGAATCCGGCTAGGGCTCGATCCGGATTTGCCCACCGGAGTGGTGATGTTCGGCGGTTTCGGCTCGCGCCGGATGCTGACGATAGCGCGCCGTCTGGCGCAGAGCAGACCGAAGGCGCAGCTGATATTCATGTGCGGGCATAATCAGCGGTTGCGCGAGCGGCTCGCCGCGATGTGGCTGCCGTTTCCGTATCACGTTGAGGGTTTCACGCGCGACATTCCTTATTTCATGCAACTCGCCGATTTCTTTATCGGCAAGCCTGGTCCCGGAAGCATCAGCGAGGCGCTGGTGATGGGGTTGCCGGTGATCGTGGAGCGTAATGCGCTAACCATGATCCAGGAGCGCTACAACACCAGCTGGGTGGAGCAGCATCAGCTCGGAGTGGTGGTGCATTCCTTCGCGGATATCGGGGTTGCCGTCAATGAGATGCTTGAGCCCGCGCGGATGGCGACCCTTCGCGCGCGGGTCAACGCGCTTGACAATCGAGCCGTGTTCGAAATCCCCGAGTTACTCGCGTCGCTTATCGCATCGGCGTCCGCGCAAAAGGAGTCGACGGTGCTTCCTGCGTTGGCTTCCTGAAGTTCCTGTCCGATAGGGCGCAGCCACCCGAAGCGCAAGCCAGGCATCGTCGCGACGGCGATCGGTCCTAACGGCGGCGCCGAAAAGCGCTCGCGGCGTTGTCGCGATTTCGCTGCCCGTGCGGTGTCAGTGCATGCGCAGAAGCGAGATGCGGCAAGCAGTCATATAAAGCACTGTTCGTCGCTGCTTAATCCTTCTGAAAAACTTCACAAGTACTGTTCCGCTGCCTTGGGCCCAGCTGACAGGCCCGAAGGGGAGGAGCATTTATGAAAAAGATTGGTCTGGCGATAATTCTCGCCCTGACATGGTTGGCGGCAAGCTCGTTATTTGCTTTCGCCCGCGGCCCGGTTGCCAGGGGAGAAAACGGAGTCGAAACGGCAACACCCATCAAGTATCTCGTCGTGATCTTCGACGAGAACAATTCCTTTGATCACTATTTCGGCACCTATCCGTACGCGGCAAATCCGCAGGGAGAGCCGCAGTTCCATGCCGCACCCGGAACGCCAACGGTCAACGGGCTTAGCCCGATTCTGATTGCGCACAATCCGAACTCAACCGCGCCTTTTCGTCTGGATCGGTCGCAGGCCGTAACTTGCGACAACATTAACCATTACACCAACGAACAGAAGGCCTATGACGGCGGGCTCGTGGACAAGTTTCCCCAGAACACCAGTTCCACGGATCCGGGGTGTCCCGCCGGTCTGGCGATGGGCTATTACGATGGCAACACGGTCACGGCTCTTTGGAGTTACGCTCGAGATTACGCAATGAGCGATAATTTCTTCGCGACGGAGTTCGGAACGACTGTGATGGGCCATATCAATCTGATCTCCGGCAACACTCATCAGGACAATGTCACGTCAATACCCGGCAAGATTGTTAACGGTTCGATTATCGGCAATCTCGATCCGCAGTTCGACGACTGCTCTCACGGCGCGGAAATCGCGATGACCGGCAAAAACGTGGGCGACCTGCTCAATGCCCAGGGAGTCACCTGGGGATGGTTTTACGGGGATTTCAAACCGGTCAGCATAACCAACGGTATCGCGCAGTGCACGTCCCAGTATGATGGTCACTACGATCCTTTTCAGTACTATCAATCCACCGCCAACCCGCATCATCTGCCGCCCAGTTCGGTTGCCGCGATCGGTTATACGGACCAGGCCAATCATCAATATGATCTGAGCGATTTCTGGGACGCAGTTGCAGCAGGCAATATCCCGTCGGTGAGTTTTCTTAAAGCGCCGCGCAACGAGACCGGACATCCCAGCGGCTCAAGCCCGCTCCTGGAGCAAACATTCCTGGTCGACACGATTAATCGGTTGCAGAAATCGCCCGAATGGAAGCAGATGGCGATCATCATTACCTATGATGATTCCGACGGCTGGTACGACCATGTGATGCCGCCGATCGTGAGCCAATCGAACGATCCCAGTGAAGATGCGTTGCTCGGGCCGGTTGGCTTGTGCGGAACTGCGCCGGCAGGTGCCGATGAAGACCGATGCGGTTACGGGCCTCGACTGCCGTTCCTCGTGATCTCGCCCTTCGCGAAGCACAATTATGTCAGTAACACGGTTGACGACCAGACTTCGGTGCTGAAGTTCATCGAAGACAACTGGGACCTCGGTCGTATCGGCGGCCAATCGTTCGACAGTCAGGCTGGAAGCATCCTCGGGATGTTTGACTTCAGCCATCCCCGGGATCAGCGTCTGCTGCTCAACCCGACCACCGGAGAACCGCTTCAACCGGCGTCCGAGTCTGAGAGCCACAGTCAGGGTCGATAAGGTAGCAGCTGTACCCTCGGGTGCACCTGTTCGAATTAACCGTGATATATCCGAGACGCGCCGGCGCGGCCATCAAGGCCGCGCCGGCGTCGTTTACTTCAAGGGACCAAGCAGAATCGCGCCCCCACTTCGAGCGCCTCCGAGTATGCGGTGATTACGGGCGCATCGGCCTCCGGATCAATTCGGTAATCGACTCTTCAAAGTCAGTTCAAGTGCAATTAAGCGTTCTGCAATCAGACTGTGCTTGGATGGCTCATATGCATTCCCGCCTTTTTTGGGAGGAGGTATTTACACGATGAAATTAGTTGGAAAAGTCAAGACTGCGGCAATAGCTGCCGGAGTCAGCCTGATGCTGGGAGTGAGCCCCGCAGGAGCCGCACG